>JADYZI010000084.1 GCA_020853255.1 Acidobacteriota bacterium | reverse complement strand
TGTACGGCCCAAGCGGCAACGAACTTTTCCTTCATCCGACGCAGCTGATCGAATCGTTCGCGATGCTCGCGGTATTCGCATTTCTATTCTGGCTCCACAGACACAAGAAATTTGACGGGCAAGTACTGATCGCGTACGGGATAATCTACTCGATCTTCCGTTTTTCGATCGAGTTCATCCGCGATGATCCGCGAGGAGACCTGTTTGGCCTGACGACCCTTACGGGCCTCTCTACGTCGCAGATAGTCAGCCTGGTGGTGGCGGCGGCGTGCATAGTCTTCATGATAATGCGGCTTAGGAAGGTGGAAACACAACCGGCAGCGAGTGTGCCCGATCCATCTCCGGACCGCTAAGCGACACGCTCCTTACCGCTCGTGTTTCTGCTTATGCCGCAGCCTGATTCCACAATTATCAAAGTTGAACTAGCGGATGCAGCCAGCCGTCTCGACGCGTTTCTTGCCGAATGCATCGATGGCTGGTCGCGTTCACAGCTGCGGAAACTTATCGAAAACGGTGACGTGTTGGTCAATGAGCGGCCGGCGAAAGCCTCATATAAAGTGCGTGCCGGGGATGAGATCGATGTTGACCTGACAGAAGCACCGGTCGCAAAGTTCGAGCCGGAAAACATTCCGCTTGATATTATTTTTGAAGACGAGTATCTGGCGGTTATCAATAAGCCCGCCGGAATGGTCGTTCATCCCGGAGCCGGCGTATCAAGCGGTACGCTCGCAAATGCCATAGCCTGGCACTTCAAGTCAGTACCGCCTGCGTTAGCGGGTGGCCAGAATTTCAAGTCAGAACCCTCTGCGTTAGCGGGTGGCCAGAATGCTGGCAATGAGGCAGCCAACTGGCCGCCCGCTAACGCAGGCGGCACTGACAGGGTCGGTATCGTGCATCGGTTGGATAAGGACACATCCGGCCTGATCGTCGTTGCTAAAGATGAGCAAACCCACGAAGCATTGGCCGGGCAGTTTCGTGATCGAGAGGTATATAAGTCGTATATCGCCCTTGTCCACGGCAGCCCGGGTGAAAATTTGGGGACGATCGATAGGCCTATCGCCCGCGACCGCTGGCATCGGACAAAAATGACCGTTGCCGCGAACGGCCGTAGCGCACTCAGCTTATGGAAAGTGAGGCAACGTTTCGATAAGTTTACGCTCCTCGAGGTTGAGATCAAGACGGGCCGAACACACCAGATACGCGTGCACTTAGCGTCGATAAACCATCCGGTCGTCGGCGATGCAATTTACAACGAAGGCCGCGACAATACGGTAGCGGATATTAACGTCCGCAAGGCAATTCAAAGCCTCGGCCGCCAGTTCCTCCACGCCGAAAAGCTCGCGTTCACCCACCCAAAAACCGGCGAACGGCTATCGTTCACTTCCGATCTGCCTGCCGAATTGAAAAGCCTGGTGGGTCGGATAGCTGCATGATCAAACCATACGGTGTGCGGAAAAAGTTTTCAACGCAGACACGCTGAGACGCAGAGAGAAGAAAGCAGAAACACGACCGGTAGGGAGTGTGCCTCGTCGGATCTTGAATTTCCGATTTTGGATTTCTTTCTCTTAACGCTGAGACGCCAAGACGCTGAGAAAACGAGGCGGAAACACGACCGGTAGGGAGTGTGCCCAACTTGTGGAATAATGTTACCAAACAAAACAAACGCGCGATCTTTGCGCTGCTAGATTCTGCTGCATCTTTAAGAACAAAATGAAACTACTATTCCTTGCTCTTGTTTGCATCTTCGCTTTCTCTTCGACGTTTTTTGCTCAGAACAGCGCGATAAGCATTATTCCTGAGCCGCAGAGTGTCGAACGGTCCGCCGGCCAATTCACGTTATCGAAGAAGACAAAGATCGTTGCAACAGGTGAAGGTGGGAAACGTTTGGCCGCGATCCTAAATGACCTGTTTTCATCGAATTACGGTTTCAAACTCGGCGTCGGCAAAAAAGCGCTCTCCAAGGACGCGATCGTACTAAAGATCGCTGACTCAAGCGGCACTGAACAAAAGGGCGAGAACTACACGCTGCGCGTCACACCCGACCTTGTCGAGATCGCTGGCGGCGAAGCGGGCGGATTTTATGCGATCCAATCTCTGATTCAGCTTATGCCGGCAAAATCGGCAGGCGATGTCGGCATTCCGGCCATAAACATCAATGATTCGCCGCGTTTTGCCTATCGCGGCATGCATCTCGATGTCAGTCGGCATTTTATGCCCATTTCGTTCGTCAAGAAGTACATCGACCTGATGTCACAGTATAAGTTCAATACGTTTCACTGGCATTTGACGGACGATCAGGGCTGGCGGATAGAGATCAAGAAGTACCCTAAACTCACCGAGGTCGGCTCGAAACGGAGCGAATCGCTTCTTGGGCGGTATTCGCCGACCTTCAAAGGCGATGGTGTGCCGGTCGAAGGTTTCTATACTCAGCAGCAGATCAAGGATGTCATCGCATACGCGAAAGCTCGCTACGTAACGGTCATCCCTGAGATCGAACTTCCCGGCCACGCCTCTGCTGCACTCGCGGCCTACCCAGAATTGGGCAAAGGCTGCGCCGCACCGGATTACAAGTTCGAGGTGAAGAAGACCTGGGGCATTTTCAAAGAAGTGTTCTGCCCGACCGAAGAGACCTTTAAGTTTCTCGAAGACGTACTCGACGAAACCATCAAGCTGTTTCCTGATTCGCCGTACGTGCATATCGGCGGCGACGAAGTTCTGAAAGACTTTTGGAAGGATTCGGCATACGTTCAGGAACTTAAAAAACGCGAGAACCTCAAGGATGAACACGAGGTACAGAGCTATTTTATCCGCCGGATCGAAAAATTCATCAATTCAAAAGGTAAAAAGATCATCGGCTGGGACGAGATACTCGAAGGTGGTGTCGCGCCGAACGCGACCATCATGAGCTGGCGCGGCGAGAAGGGCGGTATCGAGGCCGCAAAGGCACATCACGACGTGATAATGACGCCGAACACTTACGTTTATTTTGATTACGGCCAGGGCGACCCGGCATATGAGCCGCTAAACATCGGTGCTTATATTCCGTTGGAAAAGGTATATGGTTGGGATCCGGTTCCGAAAGAGATCGCACTCGACGAGGCGAAATACATCCTCGGCGGCCAGGCAAATATATGGACCGAATATCTAAAAACGCCTGCGGCCGTCGAATATATGGCTTTCCCGAGAATGATCGCTCTAGCCGAAGTTCTTTGGACACAGCCCGCCAATAAAAACTACGCGGATTTCAAACGCCGCCTTGCCGCAAACCTCCCGCGGCTTGAGGCACAGAATATTAATTTCCGAATTCCCGAACCGGATGGGCTGAAGAACACGATCGTCGGCGTCGACGGCAAGGCTGAGCTCGAACTTACGCCGTTTGCACCGAATTACAAGATCTATTACACGCTCGATGGCTCTACGCCGGATGAAAATTCGAAGCAATATACGTCACCGGTCGAGTTTACGGTCGCTAAAGGCGAGGTTGTGACGGTAAAGACGATCGAGGTGATCCCATCGGGCCGAAAGAGCTCGATATACGCAGCGACCTATGTCAACCGCGAACCGCTTGCGGCAGTTGATCCGCCGCAAAAACGGCCGGGTGTTTCGTGGGAACTATTCATCCCAAACCCGGAACCTTCGGGCGAAGGAACGCGGACGACAGGCGAATCGCGATCGATCTTGCTGAATCAGTTTGAGAAGAACGCTGACCTAAAGAAGCCGTTTGTTGCCACGTTCGACGGCTATATGAATGCCCCAACCGCCGGGATCTATGAGTTTCGCGTAGATTCGACGTGGGATGTGACCGTTATTCTTGACGGTCAGCGAATTATCGACGACGCCGGAACAAAAGATCTAAAGGTGCGTTCGGCGATAGTTCCGCTCGCTGCGGGTTTTCATCAGATCTCGCTTCGGTACAACCATCGCGGCGGCGATTCGAATTACCGCGTGTCGTGGGGCCTAAAAGGAATGGGGCTCGGCCGCGCCTTCGGCGGCGAATTGGTACATTGATCAAGGACGAGAGAATTTGAATTGCCTCCCACTTTAGTGGAAGGAGGCGGATAGTAACAAATAGCAACCGGGCTCTAGCCCAAAGTCTGCATGCGGCATGTAAAAGTTTGAATTCAGAGGTTCTGCGATGATGACCCCTAGAGGTGTTTGGGCTAAAGCCCAGAATCGTGTTTTCTCCTTTCACCTCCGTCTAAAGACGGAGGCAACGCATAAGAGCTCTCTTCTCTCAGCGCCTCTGCGTCTCTGCGTTCTAATTTTCTTCGCTGCCGCCGCGCTTGCCGCGCAGACGAAGGACTACACCCGCTACGTAAACCCATTCATCGGCACCGGCGGCCACGGGCATACGTTCCCCGGCGCGACCGTGCCGTTCGGCATGGTCCAGCTCTCGCCCGACACCCGCATCGACAACTGGGACGGCAGCAGCGGTTATCACTACTCCGACGACATCATCTACGGCTTTTCGCACACGCACCTCTCGGGCACCGGCATTCCGGATGGTTGCGATATTCTGATAACGCCGATGCTGGATGATTCGCTTTCATCGTCTGGAATGTATGCGTCAAAGTTCTCTCACAGCAACGAGAAATCCGAACCCGGTTATTATTCCGTGAAACTTGACGATACCGGGATCTTTGCGGAGCTAACGGCAACGTCTCGGGTGGGAATGCATCGGTACACCGTGCCTTCGACCAGTGCCAGCTTCGTTGTTGATCTGAACTGGCGCGACAAGGTCTTGGATTCGGATATCAAAGTAACATCCACCGGTCTCGAAGGATTTCGAGAATCCGAATCATGGGCAAAGAAGCAACGGGTTTATTTTGTACTGGAATTTTCACGGCCCCTGATCTACAAAGCTCTTATTAACTCACAAACTGTTTCTGAAAAAAGAGATGATGGAACGCCTAAACGAGTCGGATTGAGATCTTTGATCAAGTTTGATACCAAGCCGGGCGAGAAGATTGTTGCAAAGGTCGCCATTTCCTACGTCTCCATCGACGGTGCGCGGAAGAATCTCGAAGCCGAGCTTCCCGGTTGGGATTTTGACAAGGTCCGTGCTGACGCAAAAGCGGCATGGAACAGGGAGCTTTCGAAGATAGATGTTTCGGGTGGAACGCCAGAACAGACGACCAATTTTTATACCGCACTTTATCACACCGCGGTACAGCCGAATGTTTTTAATGATGTAGATGGCCGATATCTTGGGCATGATCGGAAGGTACATCAGATACGGAACGCGGACACTCCTGTCCGCAATGAGGGCCGCTCACGGAACGCGGACACTCCTGTCCGCATGAGCGTCGCTTCGACGCGAACAAGGGTGAATGCGACGAAATTTTCGACGGGCAGCGGATCTCTCGCCGGAGGAACCGGCGATGCGGACAAGAGTGTCCGCGCTCCGTCGGAACAATACACGGTCTTTTCGCTTTGGGACACGTTTCGGGCGGCCCATCCGCTTTATACGATCATCGATCAGAAGCGGACGGTTGATTTTATCAACACCTTCATTCGCATTTACGAGCAAGGCGGGCGGCTGCCGGTTTGGGAATTGTGGGGCGAAGAGACGGACACGATGATCGGCTACCACGCCGTTTCCGTGATCGCCGACGCGATGGCGAAGGGCATAAAAGGCTTCGATTACGAAAAAGCCTACACCGCCGCCAAACACTCAGCCGAACTCGACCCCTTCGGCCTCGCGGGTTACAAGAAGCGCGGTTACATTTCGATGGAGGACGAGAACGAATCTGTTTCAAAGACACTTGAGTATGCTTATAACGATTGGTGCATCGCGCAGATGGCGAAGATCATGGAAAGCCGCCATTCTTCGGCTTTGCCGCTCGATGTGCGGCGAAGCTCTGCTTCGCCGAAAGACCCTAATTTCAGCAGCGGCTTTGCCGCCGATATCGAGCTGCGGCAAAGCCGCACAGATCTCTTTGGACCTGAACGGAAAAGCATAGCTTTTCCGCACATCGATGGGCAAAGCCCAAGACAACTGAGCGGGCAAGAGAGCGCAGGCCCGCCGCACATGGATGCGATTGAAACGTTATACAGATCAGATTACCAAAGATATTTAAGGCGCGCCCGATATTTCGAAAACCTCTTCGACACAAAGACCGGATTCTTCCGAGCCAAAAAGAACGCGGGTTTTGTCGAGCCGTTTAACCCGACGGAGGTCAATTTTGGATTTACCGAAGGCAATTCGTGGCAGTACTCGTTCTTCGTGCCGCAGGACGTATCGCACCTTATGACGCTGATGGGCGGGCGCGAGAAATTTATCGCAAAGGTCGACGAGATGTTTACGACCAGCGCCAAACTTTCGGGCCGCGAACAGGCCGACCTGACCGGTTTGATCGGCCAATACGCTCATGGCAACGAGCCTTCGCATCATATTGCGTATCTTTACAACTACGCGCATGAACCGTGGAAAACGCAAAAATACGTCCGCCAGGTCTTTGACGAATTTTACAAGAACGCACCTGACGGCCTGATCGGCAACGAGGACTGCGGACAGATGTCGGCTTGGTACATAATGAGCGCCGGCGGCTTTTATCCGGTCGCTCCGGGCTCGCCCGTTTATGCCTTTGGCACACCGCTGTTCCCGGAAATGACGTACAGGTTGGAGAATGGCAAGTCGTTCACCATTCGGGCAAAGAATGTCTCGTCGAAGAACAAATACATCCTTAACGCAAAGCTCAACGGAGCTCCGTACAAGAAAGCGTTCATCACGCATCAGGACGTAATGCGCGGCGGCGTGCTGGAATTCTCGATGATCGATCAGCCAGTCGAGACGGCGTTCAATGAGTTTCCTGTATCGTCAATTGGCATCAATACCGTCGCGGTTCCGGTGATCACAGGCGAACGAACATTTGCCGACAACTCAACCGTAACGATTTCAACACTTACGCCGAACGCAAAAGTCCATTTCACGACCGACGGCAGCGTTCCGACAAAAGCATCAAAAGTTTTTACCGCTCCGTTCAACATCGACAGGACAACGACGGTCAGGGCCATAGCCGTCGGTACAAACGGCACAACGAGTTTTCCGGTCGAAGCTGTTCTAACCCGCCGACCGCACGATTGGACGGTGAAGGTACTGACGCCTTACAGCACGCAATATACCGGCGGCGGCGATAATGCGATCATTGACGGCATTCGCGGGACCGCGAATTTCGCCAGCGGCGAATGGCAGGGCGTTCAGGGCAAGCCATATGAAGCGATCATCGATCTCAAACGCGAGATGGAGATAAAAGAACTTGGTGCCGGCTTTGTCCAGGCCGCGGGGTCGTGGATCTGGATGCCCGACCGCATCGAATTTGATGTCTCCGACGACGGCATAAATTTCAAAAAGGCCGCCGAGATAAAACCCAACTTCCCGCAACGCGAAATGACGCCGACGGCTAAGGAATTTACTCAGGCCATCACTCTGACAAAGGCCCGCTATGTCCGCATCCGGGCATACAATTTCGGCAAGATACCATCATGGCATCTCGGCGCCGGCGGCGACCCGTGGATATTTGTGGATGAGGTGATCATCCGCTGAGAGTTGAGGTGACCCACAGAAGGGAATGCATGGCTGATCGCTGAAGGCTCATAGCTGAAAGCTGTACTTTAGATCATAGCTGTCAGCCATCAGCTATCAGCGCTCAGCTTGCTCGGAATTGTCGTAAACATCTTTTTTTGCAAAGCCGCCCTTTTTCACCTTCCTTAGCAATGTCCGCAGATCGCTGTCAATTTTGGTGACCAACCGGCGGAGTTTTTGTTCGGGGCGGGCCATGAAGTATGTAACGTGGGTGGTTTCGTAGCCGTTGGGAGAGTGCGGTGAAAAGTAGTAGTTTGAGATACAGCATCGCCGGCCGGCTGCAGTTACTTCGTTCACCGAATGCCACGACTTGTTGTTCGTTGACATCAGCACCAGACGATTGAAGAGGCTTGGTATCTCGACCGGAGTTTTTACCGCTTCATCCCAAAGCTCGAGGTTTCCGCCGTTTTCAGGTTTCCAATCGGGTGTTATGTAGTAAAGCAGGTTTAGAACGCGGTAATTCTTTTGGTCACCGTCATGTGAATTATCGAGGTGCGGATTGAGAAAATGTCCGCGTTCCATGGCGCTTATTCCGCCGGCATAAAGATGCGGGTCGCCGACGGCGTCTTCAATTCCGGTCAGTGCCGCAACCTTTTCGATGATCCGCCCATCTTGAAAAGCAAAGGTTATATCCGCGATCAGCGGATCGAACTCGTCTAGCGATTTAGACGTATATTTTTTCTCTCGAAAACTGTTGAGCAGCCGCATTTTTTCTGATGCAGGAAATGCGTTGCTTATCCGCCGCGCAATATCTTCGGGCAGCAGATTGTCGATGGCGCTGAACTTCGTTTTGATCGGCCTGTCCGGATCATTAAATTCCGACCTGATCGAATCTTCATCGCGGCCGAGACGTTCGATAATGAGTTCAATTAGCTCTTCGCGCATAGTCAAGCCGGGCCGCCTGTCTTTCGTTCGTACTTCTTCTTGTTCATCTTCTTTGTGGTTTGGATCAGTTCCGCCTCGAAATGGAACGTGCAAGAAAAGCCCGAAACACCAGACTAATTCACCCTGTTCGAATAATAAAATGACCAACGCCATTTTTCATGCGTCTAATAAATAGTTTCGGTGCCACGCATTTCGCGCCGCTGCGATCATTCGATAAGAGGTTTCACGTTATATGGATCGAAGATATTTTTTAAAAGCCGGCGGAATTGGGCTGGCCAGCTTTGGATTTATGGCGGCGGCGCCTGAGTTTCTGCATCAGTTCGCGCGTGCGGCGGATGGGTCGGCGGCATTTGGCAAAAAAAAGATTCTTGTGACCATTTTTCAGCGCGGAGCAGTCGATGGGCTGAACATGATCGTTCCGCATGGCGACAGTGAATATTACGATCTTCGCCGCACGATCGCGATCCCGAAACCGGGTAAAACCGACGGAGCGATCGATCTTGACGGGCATTTTGGCCTTCATCCGACAATGGGTCCGCTTGCGCCGTTTTGGAAGTCAAAACAGCTCGCCGTCGTCCATTCCGCCGGTTCGCCTGATAACACGCGGTCGCATTTTGACGCCCAGGACTATATGGAATCCGGAACGCCTGGGCTTAAAGCGACTCGCGATGGCTGGCTGAACCGCGCGCTTCAGGAAACTGCAGGAAAGGCAGATTCGCCGTTCCGCGCGGTCTCCATGACCCAATCACTGCCTCGTGCACTTTACGGCCGGGCCCCTTCTGTCGCGATGACGAACCTTGCTGATTTTACGGTCAAGGCCGGCATCTATTCACAGGAAATGAAGGGCGGTTTTGAAGGCATTTATCAGCAGAATGCAAAGGATAGCTTAGGCGAAACGGGCAAAGAAACAT
>JADYZI010000083.1 GCA_020853255.1 Acidobacteriota bacterium | reverse complement strand
CTCCAAGGCTTTCAAGGAGTCGTTTCATCTCCACCGAGCCGAAGAGATTGGCCGGATTCGGTACCTTTGGACCCGACGGAAGCATATCAAGATTAGGTTCGACGTCTTTCCGAATCGTTTGGTCGATCAGATCTTGATCAAGGTGCTTTGCCGTAACCAGAGTGCTTAACCCTTTCGTGTTGCTAAGATCATTGATCACGTGCATCTTCGGACAGCGCAGATCTGCGTCGATCAGCAACACTCGGCAGTTCATCTGCGCAAGGCTTTTGGCAAGATTGAGCGATGTGATCGTTTTTCCTTCGAAAGGCTGGCCGGAAGTGACAAGGATCGTTTTTGGGGCCCCGCCAGCGGTTGAAAGTAACAACGATGTCCTTAGCTGATGAAATGCCTCGATCATAAGAGGCCTCTGAAAAGATTCCATCTCGTACGAATAGTGCTTGCCGATCCGTCTGCTGCTTCCTGAGAACCGGTTTGGCAGAAGTCTATTCTTGATGCCATGAGTAACGCCTGGGATGAGGCCAATCACGGGTACGCCCAATCGATTCTCGAGATCATCCGTCGCCTGGATCGTATCGTCAAGCCAGTAGAGGGCAAGAGCAAGCCCGACTCCCGCAAATAACGATCCGATCAAGGCAAGCGTCACATTCTTTGTCCGCTGAGGTCCATCCGGGCCGCCGGGAACGAGCGCCCGGTCGACAATATGAACGTTGTTCGGCGTACCGTTCAGGACAACTTCGGTTTCGCGGGACCGCTGTAGGAGGTTGTTTAGCAGGCCTTTACTGGTATCGACCTCTTGCTGAATTATCCTGTAGTTGATCGACGCCTCATTTTGGTCCAGAACTGCATTTCGCTGATGGTCAAAATTGCTTCGCAATTGGCTTTCCCTGGCCGCGGCTTCTCGGTACGTCTGCTCAAGGCCGGCCATTTGCGTATCAACCGACCTTTTCCGGCTTCGCCGCAGTTCGAATTCGATCGCTTCGATCTGACTCTTGATCTTTTTAACTTCCGGCCATTCGTCAGTATACTCGACCTTGAGCTGTTGAAGCTGTTGTTGAAGGCCAGTAAGCTGTCCTTCAAGGCTCGATGTGCGTGGGTCTTTACTCTCCGCGGACGGCGCGTTCATTGGATTCTGCAACGCGGCCCGGTATGCCGTTTCCGCATTAATTCGCTCATTTTCCGCCTGACTCAGTTGATTGTTCAGATCTGCAAGCCTCTGAACTACCGTATTCTGGTTGGAATCGAGCGATAGAATCTGATTGCTCCGGCCATAGTTCATCAATCGTTCTTCGCCCTGGCGTATTTGCGATTGAAGTTCAGCGACTCGCTTCTGAAGAAAATCGCTGGCCGACGCGTTGCTTTCCACCTTCTGTTCGAGATTTTGCAGCACATACGCATCCGCAAGAGAATTCACAACATTGGTGGCTATTACCGGATCGAAGTGAGTGAATTCCACCCGTATCAAACGCGTCTCCTTTACGCTTGTTCGGTCTTCCCTTACGGGAGTAACTGAAAGGCCACGTCGTAAGTACGACACGTAGGGTGCAAGGGCCTCAGCCTGACTATCCAGGTCCGCCAATGAATCGTTCTTGAGGTTAAGTCGATTTGGCGACGGCTCAACATCTTTGGCGCTATCCACCCTTCGCGGCGGGTTGTACATTCCGAACATCCGAAGGACGTTCTGCCAAACTGTAGTTTGCTGTCCACTTGCGGGCCGAAAAAAGGTCGAATTGTTCTCAAGATCCATGTTCTTGACCACCCGACGGAGCAATCCGGGCCCTTCAAGGATCTGCAGTTGCGTCGCGAAGTATGCTGGATCAGCTCCTTGGTTTAGGATGATCGGGTTTGCCGTGCCCCCCGTCGCGCCTGGGTTTACCTCGTTGTTGATCTGAATCCGAACCTCTGAGGAGTAGAAATCAGGCTTCTGGGCCTCATAAACGATCACGGCTACGGTGCCAAGAATCGTTATACCAGCTATGAGCCACCATCGTTTTTTTAGGATGCCAAGGATCGTGGAAAGTTGCTGCTTACCGCTTGGTTCGGAAGATGTCCCGCTGTAGTAGTCAGGATAATAATCGTCAGGCTCATCGAGGAACATGGGTTCCGGGATCTGCATCTGGTTCTTTTTGACTATCGAGTCGCCGTTGCGCATCATTTCACGTAGATAAAGCCCCTGTATTAATAAATAACCCGGAGCGGTAGTTGCGTAACCGTCGGAACTACCGTTTTCACAATGTCATTGAAGATCTTCCTAACACCAGTTGGTCCCGCGATCTCGACAATATCATTTGGCTCGAGTAGTACGTCATCCCGCTTCCCAAGACGAATGTCCTTCACATTTACTGCTATCGCCGATCTGTTGATCGACCCTGGGATCGGACGCCTAATTAGGACTTTGTCCAGTTGCGCACCGCTAGTAACACCACCGGCCATAGCGATTGCTTGCGTTAGCGAGACCTGCCCCTTTAGCGGAATCGCCATCGGGCTATTCACGAGGCCCTGAATATATGCATTTTGTTGATCGGCAACCGAGACACGAACAATGTCCCCCGCCATTATTATTGGGTTGGCAGCGTCGCTCCCACCGAAAGCGTTTTCAAGCTGAACAGCGATAATGTCTTCCTTTGGCTTGGTCGGCATAACCAGGTTGGAGCCGTCACAATAGGCAAGATTCCCATATCTAAGGATCTCAACCGAAGGACCTGCCGCTGAGCTTGGACCATTTACAAGAGCAAGAAGTTCTAGAAGCCGAAATTCTCGTTGGAGTTGAAACCGTCCGGGAGAGTTTACTGCTCCTATAACGACTACAGGGCTCGCGTTAAATTCGCGCACCGCGACATTCACAAATGGGTTAATGAGGTATTTTCGATACCTTTCTTTGATCGAATCCGCCAACTGCCGCTCTGTCATGCACGCAGCGACGACATTGTCGTCGAGCATAGGCAATTGAATTGTCCCGTCGTTTCCGACCCGAAGCCCACCACGCGACAGGGTTTCATTTTTAGAAACGACGACATCGATCACATCGCCAGGTCCGATCTTGTAGTTTGGGCTACTCGATCCTTGAGCCGGCTTCTCCGCGGCCTGTCCAAACGCCATCACGATAGAACCTTGCAGAATGAGACTAAACAAGACACCGGTCCTGATGGAGGACCTTGCCGAGCGTAAGGCTATCGAAACGAATCGAATCATGACTCACCTCCGGGGGAGTTAAACCCAGTAGTGCCGCAGACATCCGACTTAGTACTTTGTGTATAGATCGGCTCGTACTCACCTGTATGCCTTGCGGCGCGACATGAGTGCTTCGCGAAGATGGTTAGGACATCGAATGTTAAGAACTGTATTGCTGATAACCACATTGTATTCTTCGTTTTGCCTGATAAACTGACCCCGAAGAGGACCGTCGCTGATCTTAAGGACCACGCTCTCGCGGACCCATTGCCAGAACTGTGCTTGCGTAGTCCAGTATTCCTTGCCGTCGTGGCACATTATTAACGCATTTTTCTTTTGCTTCCTTCGCTGAAGCTTTTTTAGTTCTTTTTCTTTTTGTTTCTCAATCGTCATCTACTACACCTCTACCCCTGCGTCTCGCACCTTGCGGACACAATCACCCAAAATAGGGAAACCTGAAAACCAGGCGGTCGCTTTATGATCAACGGTTCGTCCGCACCTTACCCTGTCAAGGCATATTCAAAGCGGAGCCCGACTTTGGCAGTTGGCGCTCGACACACCGATCGGCCTACTCAGCCAACCAAGGCACTCTGTTGTTGCATCGTTCTGCTATTTCCGTGAAACGAACCATTTCCATTTGGCATCATGACAAGGCTGTTCTTAAATGCGTAGATCACCAACTCGAGCCGGCTCGATATTTCAAGCTTATTGAAAACCGAGGTCAGATGGTGTCTGACCGTGGTCTCTGTGATAAAAAGCTCGTCCGCGATATCCTTGTTCTTCATGCCGCGACATATCAGATCAACCACCTGCTTTTCGCGTTCCGTTAGTGCATTTGAAACGTGGGCCTTTGGATACTCTTTAAGCAGTCGCTTTTCACTCACAAGCTGGAGGATCGTTTGACCCATTATCATCCTGTCGAACCATATCTCACCATCGTGGATCTTCGCTATGGCCTTGAACAGGGTGTCAGCATTTTCTTCCTTTAGCACCAAACCGCGCACCCCGATCGTTAGACACCGCTGGTATACTCCGGCATCATATTTGCCGACAAGTACCAGAACGGGTACGGTAACGTTCTCAAGGAAAGTGAAATGATCTTTTTCGGCGAGATCCGGGAGATCCACCAGGATTAGGTCTGGCGACTCTTCAGCAACGATTTGCTGCGCCGTCTCAAGTTTCGAAGCTTCTCCAATAATTCTCAGGTTCGTATCCGTTTCAAGGAGCATTCGCAGCCCACTTCTGAAAATCGAATACTCGCCGATCACAAGTATCTTTATGGGGGTATTTGTCATGTCGTTCCTCGTTAATCACATCCAAAAGTTTGCCATGCGCAGCATTGCAATCATGCCCTACACAATTCGGCCTCGGACTGCCATCACTATAGATGGAGCATGGTGTCGGTACGGCAGCATACATTCCGCCTACTTTTTTGTGAACCAGCGTGCTATTTTCACCACGATAGACCATCAAATAAATCACCAGAACCGGAGTCTTTGGACAGCTAAGTATAGCCCTGGCCGCATTACTGGCCAGAGATTCCTTCTGCAATCGAAAATCCGTCGTAAGTTAGGGCTACGCTATTAAGGTTACTCCTGGATTGCAAACGATGCATCGGATGGTGCGCCATATTTCGTGCGATAAATGTCGTTGCCATGATTCAGGTGTTTGCGACATTCAGCTAATTAGACCGACACACCTATATCGCATCATTCCAGAGCGCATCTCGTTAAAAATTTATGTGCGGCGCTGATCGAATGGGCGCTTTGGCTAGGCGCAATCGTAGACATATGATGCATAATCATATACCGGTTTGTTGCTAGGCCCGGTTGGAGTTCGACCGGAATCAGACGAATCCCTGAACGGTTGATTGTTTGGAAAATGCCACGCGCAAGAAGTAATAAATGAAATGCCGGGGACTTCGAACTACGCCTCCTAGGACATGTCGGTAGTTGGATTTCAATCATGTAAAGTTATGAATCACGCGCTCCCATCGCCAAGCAGATTGATCAAGATCGTCTTGTTCTCAAGGTATCGAATTGTCCAGGAGAGCCTTAAGCTGCTCATCGATTCGAGCCGCGGACTTTCGGTTTCAGGAGTCTTCTCATTCGGTGACGACATAGCTTCAATTGCTGAGCCGCCCGACGTAGCTGTTCTGTACATATCGACAGGTGATAGGGTCGAGATAATCTCTGACTTGTTGGAGCGGATACCTCGCCTCCGCGTTATTCTGATCATTGGCAGTGTCGATCTTGATTCACAGGCCGAGGCCCTAAAATTGGGCGCGGTTGGTATCGTGCACAAGGAGCAGAATCCGAAGCTCCTGATCGAGGCAATTCGGCAGACCTATAACGGAGAAACGTGGCTTAACCAGGTTCTGCTGACCAAGATACTAGAGAAAGGCAAATCTAATGGCAAAGCCACAATGAAGGAGCGATTTCCAGCCGACATTGGGGCCTTAACCGCCCGTGAGATCGAGGTCGTAAAAATGATCGGTGATGGGCTGAAGAACAAATCCATCGCCGAACGCATGTCGATCAGCGAAGCAACTGTTAGACACCATCTGAGTTCGATCTACGGCAAGGTAGGAGTTGAGGATCGATTGAATCTGGTCATCCTTGCGTATCAAAAAGGACTCATTAAGCTCAATGAGAACTCGGAAGGCTCTCAATATCGAGAATCCAGTAGTGATCAATAAACAGGGCTTGCGCCTTGCCTAAGCTCCGACGCCATAAGACAAACAGCTTAAAGAGAATGACCCTTTTCTCTGATGCCGCAGCTACGGTGGCAGCCTAAAATACAAGATGACTAATTCTATCCTTGCCGACGCAGCGGCTTCCCCCGAGGTATCGAGCGCATGTTCGCACGCGCTGTAACCCTTTTTCTATCTTTCTGTTGCCCGATCGCCGATAAAAGGCAGAAGCCGAGATGCCACAGCCTTGAAGATTCCCCCTAACGTGCAAAATGAGCCGATTCCCACACTTTCCATAATTGTAACCGTGGTCGCAGGTAAGCAGTGCCTACGTACCCATCTCGAAATACTTTGTCCGCAAGCTCGATCTCATCATTGTGAAATACTGGTTCCGTTTGACTGCTGGTCCGAGGAAATAGGCAGTCTCGCAGCAGAATTCCCTGACGTTACTTTTTCGTACCGCGGAGACCTAGGACTAAAGGGTTCGGAGACGATCAAGCAATCAAACCACTGCTTATACGACCGCCGCCGAGCTGTCGGTTTAAGACTTTCCAGAGGAAACATCGTTGCGTTGACCGAGGATCACGCCATACCAGCGGACGACTGGTTGAACCGGATACTCCTGGCACATGAACAACCGTACGACGTGATAGGCGGTGCGGTAGAAAATGGGGTCGATCGTCCAATGAACCGGGCATGGTATTTTTGCGACTTTGGCCGATATGGGCGACCGTTTGAGAGCCGTGAAGTCCAGT
>JADYZI010000082.1 GCA_020853255.1 Acidobacteriota bacterium | reverse complement strand
GTGCGATGAGAATCGATAGAAGATTTTCGGTAATGAGATCCATAAACCCCTAGCCAACCAACTTCAATCCGTAATAAATAAAATATCCAAGCACAACAACGGCACCAAGCATTATCACTGCCGCGTAGCTGCGGATGAATCCAACCTGGACGCGGCGAAATATTTCGCCGAGTTCGATGAAAAAATAGCCGATGCCATTTACGATCCCGTCGATAAAGCCGACGTCGAAGCCTTTCCAAAAGCCTTCACGCGAAAGGCGCGTGAGCGGATCGACAAAGTAGCCATTGTAAAGCTCGTCCAGCCGCCATTTTTCTTCGAGGATCCGCGGCATCTTTCGCAGCGGGTCTTTTTTGAAAGCGAACCAGCCGATGAGTATGCCTATCACCGCAAGGACGACAGACACCAGGGCAAGCACTCGCTCCTTGAGGACGACCGTGGGCGAGTGGGTCTCATGCTCTGCACCGCCAGCGGGTTCCGCCGCGGCGTGTTCTACTGAGCGCGGTGCCTCGGCACCGGGAGCAGAAAGCACCGGAACTTGGTGGCTGACCTCGGCGGGTTTTGCTATCGCGGGTTCGAGGGTATGTTCGAATACATTCACGTCGCCGACCCCAAGCAATGAGCTCATCGCATAAGGAATACCGACCAGCCCGCCAAGTGTTGAGAGTATAGCCAGCGCGATCAACGGCACGGTCATTGACCATGGTGATTCATGCGGCTTGAAGTTCGGAGGCAGAGCGTGATGATGTTCGTCCTCGTCTCCATCGCCTGCACCGTGTGCGTGTTCGTCGGCAGTCTCGCCATGTGCACCGGCCGACGCAAAGGCGGTTTCGCCACCGTGCGCCGCATCGGCAGCATGTCCGTCATCAGGCAGCGGCTCGTGAAATCGCTCTTTTCCCCAGAATGTCATGACCATCATCCTGGTCATATAAATGGCGGTCAGCACCGCAGTGAACGTCGCGATCGCCCACAATATCTCTTCTCCGGGAAAAGGCCGCTGCGGAAAATAAGTATCCGCCGCAAAGGTTCTGTAAAGTATCTCGTCCTTTGAGAAAAAGCCAGCAAATATTGGTATGCCCGAGATTGCAAGCCAGCCCGCGGCCATTGTCACGAAGGTGATGGGCATATACTTTTTCAAGTTGCCCATACGCCGCATGTCCTGTTCGTGGTGCATTCCGTGAATGACGGAACCCGAGCCAAGGAACAACAGGGCCTTGAAAAAAGCGTGCGTCATGACGTGAAAGATAGCAACGACAAACGCCCCAACGCCGGCGGCGAGGAACATAAACCCAAGCTGCGAGACGGTTGAATACGCGAGTACCTTCTTGATATCGTTTTGCGCTATCGCAATTGTCGCGGCCAACAAGGCGGTTGCCGCGCCGATGACGGCGATTATCCACATCGCGGTCGGGGCCTTTTGATAGATCGCGTTCGAACGGACAACGAGATATACGCCCGCCGTGACCATCGTTGCGGCGTGGATCAGCGCTGAGACAGGCGTCGGGCCGGCCATGGCATCCGGCAGCCACGTCAAAAGCGGGATCTGCGCCGACTTGCCTGTCGCACCAATGAACAGCAAGACACCAACTGACGTCAATCCGCCGGCTACGATAGCTCCCCAAGTAAATGGATCGGCCGATGCGAAGTGAGTCAGGACATACGTGAAAACGCTTTCGACCTGGACGCCGTCCACAGTTTTATCGAAGAACGAAACCGACCCGGTAAGAGCGAAGATAAGGAAGATGGCCATCAGCACTCCCCAATCTCCGATTCGGTTCATCACGAACGCCTTCTTCGCAGCCCGGCGGGCTTCGTCACGATTGATGAAATATCCGATCAGCAGATAGGAGCACAATCCAACGCCTTCCCAGCCGACGAACATCAACAGATAGTTGTCCGCCAACACAAGCGTGAGCATCGAGAACATGAATAGGTTCAGGTAAGCGAAAAACCGATAGAACCCACTGTCTCCGCGCATATATCCGGTCGCAAAGATATGGATGAGCAGGCCGACGAACGTGATAAAACACACGTAGATGCCGCTCAGACAATCCATTCCCAGCCCAAAATCGGCCCGAAATCCGCCAACGTTTATCCATGTCCAGATCTGGTCCAGCACAGGCTTGTTCGCAAACAAGGCCCCTTCATGCGGTGTCCCAATACCGAACGCGATCATAAATGCGACGATTGTCGAGATCGCTATCGTACCGCACGCGACCACTCCACTGAACATTTCGTTCTTCAGCCGCCCGCCTATCAGCCAATTGATGACGGCACCAGCGAGCGGGGCGAAGATTATTATGCTTAAAAGATTGTTCTCAACCATTTTAGAAACTTAGATCGTCGTCTTCTTCAACAGAAAAGTCCTGTTCGACCAGATCTTTCCAAACTTCGAATATCCGTTCGTCAACTCGCTTGGCGTGCAACTGATCGACCACCGGGCCTTCGGCCGCCTTAAGTTCAGGGAACCGCGTCAACAGCATCGCCAGATCACGCCAATCGGTACCGGATTTGAAATGTCAAAACTTCTGCGTTTAGCATTCAATGTCCGACGGATTTCAATTGTTGCCGCCTCCGATCAACAAACTGAAGTTTGTTGGACTCAATTCTTTAAAAGGCTTGCGTCGTCAACGTCGATCGACACGCTGTTTCGGTAGAACGCGATGATTATTCCAAGCCCAACGGCGGCTTCCGCGGCGGCTACGCTCATCACCATAAAGACAAAAAGCTGTCCGGTCACATCTGCGTAATAGCGAGAAAACGCGACGAAGGTAAGGTTCACCGCATTTAGCATCAGCTCGATGCACATGAACATGCCAAGCGCGTTTCGTTTAAAAACAACGCCGGTCGCACCGATCGTGAAAAGTATGCCTGAAAGTGCCAGGTAGCTTGCTAAACTCGGCTCCATATTTCTATAAAAGTTCTTTCTTCAAATAAGATCCGGCTGCCATAGATCAATTAGAGAGCGATCCGAAAATCGTCTTTTTCCTGTCCTTCGTTCCGGCGATCCAGCTCTTCGTTGATGACCAGTCTCAGATGTGTCGGTTCAAGCCTGCGAACCAGAATGACGCCGCCAATTATTGCCATCAGAAGCAGAACGCCCACTATTTCGACCGGCAGCAGATATTCACTGTACATTGCCTGGCCGATGCTCAAGGTCTTACCGACAGTTTGGTCAACATTTACCTCGTGTTTCGGCGCCCGCATGACGGCGTAGAAAATAAAAAATGTCTGCACAAGCAGGATCAGTCCGAGGCCGGCCCCGAGAGCGTATAGGTATTTCAATCTTGTCAGTGGCCGATCCTCGTCCAGGTTCAAAAGCATTATCACAAAGACCACCAGCACCATTATCGCCCCGGCATATATCAATATCTGCACAGCCGCAATGAACGGAGCGGCAAGCGTAACGTAGATACAGGACAGGGCAATGAACACTCCGATCAACGAGATCGCGCTGTACAGTGGGTTTTTGTGATACACCAAGGACAGGGCACACGCAATAGCAAACCCTGCGAAAAGATAGAATAGAACTGTGCTTGCCATAAGATCTAACGCAGAGACGCAGAGACGGAGAGCAAATACGGAGACGGCACCGGTTTTGCCCCAATGGTCCAAGTCCCTCTGCGTCTCTCCGTCTCTGGGTTGAAAATCAACATGATCAACTATTCAAAAAATACACAACAACGATCGTCACGATCGTATTCGCGATCGCCAGCGGAAGCAGGAATTTCCAGCCAAAGTTCATCAACTGGTCGAACCTGAACCGCGGCAGGGTTCCGCGCACCCAAATATAGAAAAACAGGAAGAAGCAGACCTTGCCGACAAACGCCGCAAGGCTGACAAGGGCATACGGGATCGAGCCGACCTCAAAAATATGGCTCAATCCGGGCACGTACCAGCCGCCAAGGAACAGCACGGTGGACATGACCGAGACCGTGAACATATTCACGTATTCGGCCATAAAGAACAGTGCAAATTTCAGTGCCGAATACTCTGTGTGAAAGCCCGCGACCAGTTCCGTTTCCGCCTCGGGCAGATCGAACGGAACGCGATTCGTTTCGGCGAACGCGGCGATCAGGAAAATGACGAAGCCGATGATCTGCGGAATAATGAACCATCTGAACGGGGAATTGATCTGCGCATAAATAATCCCGTTCAGATCAAGCGTACCTGCCAGCATGACAACGCCCAGGATCGACGCCCCCATCGCAAGCTCGTAACTGATCATCTGTGCCGACGACCGCAGTCCGCCCATCAGCGAATACTTGCTGTTCGACGACCAGCCGGCCAGGGCGATGCCGTAAACGCCCACCGAAGTTATGCCCAAAACATACAACACGCCGACATCGATCTGCGCTATCGTCAGCGGCAGCTGGCGGATTCCTTCACCCAGCCCGTACGGAAGAAAGGTCCAATCGACGGTTGTTATCGGCGGGCCGAACGGATATACAACGATTGGCAGCAGGGCACACGTGAGCGCGACCATCGGCGCCAGAAAATAGACGAACTTGGTGGATTTGTCCGGGACAAGGTCTTCCTTGAAGATGAACTTCAGAAGGTCGGCGAACGGCTGCAATACTCCCCACGGCCCTACGCGGTTCGGCCCGATACGGCCTTGTATCCAGCCGAGGACCTTTCGTTCCGCAAGCACCGTATATGCGACGATCATCAGCACGCCCTGAAAGGCAAGCAGCAGCGCAATCGCGTAAACAATGAACGGAAATGCGGTTTTAAGAACGGATTCCATAAACTACAGTTCGGCCGCGGGTTTTCGCAACCCGCTGAGGCCTATCGACTTTCTACCACGTCACTCTCTGTCTCGCGCCCCCACCGCTGCGGCTTCCGCTATGCCTTCAGGCTTCAGCTTGCCGTCCAGATCGAATTGTTCAAGCGGTGCGAGTAAAAGATTTGGCGGTTTCGGATTGCCGTGAGCCAGCAAGTGAAACTGCAGTGTCTTGCTTGTCATTGTCGTCAGCCGATGGAGCTTGTGCCCGATCCGCGGAGTAACCGTGACTTTCTCGCCCGGTGCTCCGAGTGCATCAACATTCTGCTTTAGTGCACCGATCGCGACCGAGACATCGCGTTCTTTAACAATGGCATGTTTTGCCTGAACAGGATGTGATTCGTCCTTCAATGCTGGATAACGCATCCCTTCATAGGCGGCCACCGAATCGGCAAGTTTTCTAAAAACACCCGAGGCGGAATGTTCAAGGCCGAGGTCAACACCCATTGCACGGGCCATCAGATCAGTTATCATCCAATCCGGCTTTGACTGATGGAGTGGGTCGATCGACAAGCGGACGCGTTGGACATTGCCCGCATTGTTCGTGTAAGTGCCGTCAACCTCGGCGAATGATGATGCCGGCAGAACTACGTCCGCGAACTCAGTTGTTTCGGTTTCGAACAATTCCTGAACGACCACAAAGTCCTTATTAGCGAGAAGAGCGGGATCTTGCAAGCGTCCCACGACCAGCAGCGCCTTCGATCGCGCAGCCACATCGCTTGCGGTCCCGGCATTCGGAAGAATGTCGATCGCTCCGACCGAATTGTTATACAGCGGCAGCGGATGAAGCAGCACCCGGCCTGTGTCGGATGCAAGACTGCCGGCCGATCCCGCGATCACTGCCTGTGCCGCGGGCGAAAGGTGGTTTGCGGCCATGACGACCAGGTCGCCGTCGGTCGCTTCGACAGTTTTTCGGAAAGCGGCCAACTCGGATGCATCGATCCCAAGTTTTGCGGCGGCGCTGTTCTCATCAATACCGCCGAAAACGAATTGGACGAACGCATCGTACGAGCCTGGTGCAATATGAATGAACTGCGTCGCTGCCTGCCGCACAAGGTTTATGGGCGTGTCATTAACGACGATAACCTTGGCCGCGTTGTTGGACACGGCCTTGCGAATTTGTTTAGCAGTAAATGTTTGCTCTTCTTCCGGCTCACCGCCGATCAGGACGATCGTTTTCGCAAAGCGAATGTCGCGATGTGTTGCGAGCGGAGAGCTCAGGTTGGAAAAAAAAGCCGACATATCGGCGCGGTCATCGACACCGATCGGGCCCTTGGCCGCATCCTCAGCAAAACGGCCGAGGGCGAAAAGCGACTCGTTCGTCAACCGAGGCGATGCTAGCACGCCGATCGATCCAGCATTTGCCTCAAATTTCTCAGCGATAAGTTCAAAAGCCTGGTCCCAGGTCGCCGGGATCAGTTTTCCGCCTTTTGCATATCGGATAAGCGGTGTCTTGATCCGATCGGCATGATTTATGAACTCATGGCCAAAGCGTGCCTTAACATCAAGGAATTCGCCATTTAGGCCGTTTACATAACGGTCGCGGGCGACAATACGGTGTACCCTGCCGCCGCGCGAACCGATCGAAAGCTGCATTCCGTCCGAGCTGTACGTGTCGGTCGAAATGATCTGGTCAAGTTCCCACGGACGTGTCTCGTGGCGATAGACCGCGTCAAGAATAGTGCCGGTCGGGCATACTTCCACGCAGTTGCCGCACTGCGAGCAATCGAGCCATCCGCCATACATACCGATGACCGTTACCACCCCTCGATTTCCCGCTTCGATCGCATCTTCGCCCATCCACTCAGAACAAACGCGTGTGCACCGTTTGCACAAGATGCACCGCTGCGGATCGTTAGCGATCATTGGTGACCAGTATTTATCGGGCCGCACATTCTTTTTCTCGGTAAATCGTTCTTCGAGGTCGCCCCAGTCAAATGTGACCTCCTGGAGCTCACATTCGCCACCGCGGTCGCAGACGGGACAATCAAGCGGGTGATTGGCGAGAAGAAATTCGCCCATTGCCCGCTGGATCTTTTCGATCTCGGTGCTTTCAGTGGTGACCACCATCCCGTCCGTGCATTTTATCGCGCACGAGGGCTGCAGCTTCGGCATCTTTTCGATGTGCACCAAACACATTCGGCAGGATGCCTGCACTTCGAGATCTTTGTAATAGCAGAACGATGGAATATTAAATCCATTGTCGCGACACACGTCTATCAGCACGGCGCCCTTTTCAGTTTCAAATTCCTCGCCGTTGATCTTAACTTTAATAACTTCGTTAGACATTTATGCCTGTTCCTGCTCGGTTTTCTTCTTTACCTTTATCTTTGGGGCATCCTCGCCCGAAACAGCCGCCGCCTTCGTTCGGGGAGCGGCCGCAACCACTGCTTTACTCGGCTTCTGCCGTGTTTTGCCAAAACTACCGGCAAAGATCTTGCCGCGACGCGTTCTTTTATCTCCCTTTCCCATTGGTTCCTTACTGCTCCTCTCAATTCAAATTTGATTTAGTTACTGTTTGTGTCAAGCCACTTCTTAAAATCGTCCGGAAAACGCTTTATGGCGCTCTGGATCGGCCAGGCAGCGGCATCTGCGAGCGGACAGAAGCTTCTGCCCTCCATGTTGTCGCATATATCCAGAAGCAGCTTCGCATCTTCAGGCCGCCCGC
>JADYZI010000081.1 GCA_020853255.1 Acidobacteriota bacterium | reverse complement strand
CATCTGCGAGCGGACAGAAGCTTCTGCCCTCCATGTTGTCGCATATATCCAGAAGCAGCTTCGCATCTTCAGGCCGCCCGCCGCCGGCGGCGATCCGGTTAAAGATCTTTACGATCCAATCTGTTCCTTCACGGCACGGCGTGCACCAGCCGCACGATTCATGCTTGTAAAACTCGGACAAGTTTTTTGTCGATTCCATGACATCGACCGTCTCATCCATGACGATCATTCCGCCTGTTCCAAGGCTGGAGCCGGCCGTTACGAGGCCTTCGTAATCGAGCGTTACGTTCTTTCCAATGATCTGGCCGGCGTTCATAATGTAAACGCTCGAGCCGCCGGGGATCACTGCCTTTAGCTTTTTGTCATCTCGAAGCATGCCGCCGCAGTCTTCGAAAATGAACTTTTCCATGTCCGCATAGCCCATTGGAAGCTCATAGACGCCCGGTTTTTTTACGTGTCCGCTGATCGACCACAGCTTTGTGCCGCCCGATTTTTCGGTTCCAAGGTCACGCCACGCGATGCCGCCCATTTCAAGGATCTGAGGAACGCTTGTCAGCGTTTCAACGTTATTGACCACCGTCGGGCAGGCATACAGGCCTTCTACGGCGGGAAAAGGCGGCTTCATCCGCGGGTGGCCGCGAAAGCCTTCGAGGCTGGACAACAAAGCAGTCTCTTCACCGCAAATATATGCCCCGGCACCTGTGTGGGAATGAATGTCCATGTCAAAGCCCGAGCCGAAGATATTCTTTCCAAGAATGCCGGCCGCGCGAGCCTCGGCAAGCGCCCGGTCAAGGATATGGATCAGATAATTATATTCGCCGCGGAAATAGACATATCCGGTATTTGACCCAAGGGCCCAGCCCGCGATTATCATGCCCTCGATCAACGCGTGCGGGTCATATTCCAAAAGGTAGCGGTCCTTGAACGAACCAGGTTCGGATTCATCGGCGTTGCAAACCAGGTATTTCGGTTTTGGGTTGTCCTTTGGCACGAAAGACCATTTCATTCCCGACGGGAATCCCGCACCGCCGCGTCCCCGAAGAGCGCTTTTCTTTACCTCTTCAATGATATCCGCCGGAGCCATGCCGAGCGCCTTTTTGAGCTGAACATACCCTCCGGTGTCCTGATACACCTTCAGCGTATGCCCGTCTTTCATCCCTACGCGCTTTAACGATAATGGTTCGCAGCCAATTGCTTTGATTTCCATAAACGGAACGCGGACGCCCTCGTCCGTAAAGAACCCTAAATTCCCAGATCTCTCACGATAACCGCTGTGTCGGTATGCTGCCGGAATCTCACAATTTTACCGTCGCGCAGTTCCCATTCATGAGCGAACGGAACCGAAGTGCTCTTACCGGTTTTTAGATACTTGCCCGAATAAGTTCCGGTCGAGATGACATTTCCATCACCTCCATCCACCACCTTGTTCGGCACAGCGGCAAAGCCTTCCCACTCGGTACCGAGCTTCATGAAAACATTCTCAAGCACGGCGTTCGGACCGTTGTAAGTGCCGCCGTACATAAAGCCTTCGGCCTCGGTCCAGCTAATGCTGTCGTCGAAAGCTCCCAAAACCGCAGGAACATCGCCTTTTGCAAATGAGTCGTAGAGCCCGCGAATGATGTCGGCGTTGGTCATAATAGTTTCCGAAAATCTTCAATCGATATACCGGCGTCCTTGATAATTCCGCCCATGGTTAAGGCGTTCACGGGGTTGTGGCGAGGGATCGTTATTATCCGTTCGCCGTTTGTCATCACTATGTGCTTACCCTGCCTTGCGATGCGAAAACCACATTTTCCAGTGCTTTGACCGCGATCAGATGATCAATCCCAGGCAGTTTCGGCATCAGACCGAAACCTCCACTTCGCGGACATCGGCTCCTGCCAATTGCTCATCCAGGACTTCTAGATATTCTTCGATTGCACTCTTAATATTCCCAAGAGCTTCTAATTCAGTATCACCTTGCGACCAGCAACCCGGCAACACGGGGCACGAAACGCTGTAGCCTTCGTTAGATTTTTCTAAAACGACCTTGTAGAACATACCTGTTGCCGTCCGCCGTCAGACCTTGCAATCGATCACGATCTTATTTCGAAACCGTTCGCGGCAGATCGTATTGAACTTTCACGAACAGCGTCAACTGCACGACCGGTTCGATACCGATCGGGTTTATCACGGCATCGAAATCTCCCGGGCTGAGCGGGTTGTAATAAAACGTCGATACCTTTCGCGGGCGGATAACGGTCTTGTTATAGGCATTATACGTTGAACCTGCCTCAAACGCCTGGTAGCCGCGATACTGTTCGCCGGGAAAGAAAGCATCATATCGTTCCGTAGCAACTGCATACGGCGTTAGCTTGATCCCGAATGACTGCGCGTATGCAGTTTCTTTCTGCTTGACCGTCTTTACCGCTTCCTGAAACATCTTCGCCCGGGCCCCGGCAAGATCATTTACGACATAGTCAACCTTGATCAGATCGAAGATCGACGTCTGTCCCGCGGCGGACAATATTTTCTCAAGAAGATCTCTGTTCGAATAACGCACCGCGATGTTCTTTTTGGTCTCAAAACCCGCGAGCCTCTCCGTGATCGTATTGGCGCTCTCTGTAAAATCGAAGACACGATTTTGCGCGATGAAATCGACGTAAATGTCGTTTCGTTTGATGCCGAGCGACAGCAATGACTTTGTAAACTCGGCGAACTTCGCATTCACCAGATCGTTACCGGCGTTCGGGTCCTTGCCTTCCTGAACGTAGCCAAATACTGCAACATAAGCATCGGGCTGTACGTTCATCAAAACGCTTGCCTCGATGAACTGAACCTGATTTTGACCGGCGCTGCCAACCAGCTCGCCATTGCCAAGTTGCGGCTTTCGCGGCCGGACGGTATTTCCGTAAACGCTGCTGCCGGCTTCCTGCGCCAAGACGGAAAGGCTGCAGCAGAATATACAGACCACGATCAAAAGGATCTTTTTCATCTACGCCCAAGCGACTGCCTACTTACACGAATCCAAAATCTTATCAACCTTTTCTACCGTTAGGTCCTCGTGAAAATCGTACCCGATCTGCATCATCGGCGCTGTGCCGCAGCTTCCGAGGCATTCGACCAATGTTACGGTGAATTTGCCGTCATCGGTCGTTTCGCCGGGATGGATGCCGAGTTTTGAGCAGATGTGATCTGTGATCGCCGGTTCGCCCATGATCCGGCACGAGAGCGTTTTGCAGATCTGGATATGGTGCCGCCCGACGGGCCGCAGATTGAACATCGAATAGAACGTCGCTGTTTCCCAGATGTCGGTCACTTCAAGATCGAGGAGTTTTGCCAAGAAGTTCACACCCGGATTGTCCACCCATCCGCGCTCGCGCTGGATGATGAGCATCAATATCGGTATCAAGGCCGAACGTTTGCGCTCCGGCGGATACTTCGCCAGATGCTCGTTCATCTCAGCGATGACCTCGGGCGAGAACTCAGCGATCTCTTCAGTGTATTTGACCTGATCAGTAAATGTTGTTGGGGCTGCTGTTGCCACTACTGAACCTTGCCTCCTAACTCTTCGATCGATCTTAGGCGCGTTTCATGATGCATCACGGTTCCTGCAATGCTGTCGACCCTGGCAACCAAGTGATCCAACTTATGCGAGTGTTCGGCGAGCGTCGAACTGTGTTCCGCGAGCACCGAACTGTGTTCCGCGAGCACCGAACTGTGTTCCGCGAGCGTTCCCTTGATCTCTCTTACATCGGACTGGATCTGACTCACTCCGTTCACCAATGTCCTGAGAGTTTTGAAAAGTTCTTCTTCTTGATTTACGGTCATGTGTCAAATCTCGCTACCTGTCAATTTCCCCCAAAACAATATCCAAACTCCCAATGATCGCTACGACATCCGCGACCATTTCGCCCTCTGTCATCACGGGCAGGGCGGAAAGATTTACAAAGCTGGGCCCGCGGAAGTGTACGCGATCGGGTTTCGGGCCGCCGTTCGATTTCATATATACGCCGAGTTCGCCCTTGGATGCCTCTATGGGCATATAAACTTCGCCCGGCGGGACGTTAAAGCCTTCGGCGACGATCAGGAAGTGATGGATGAGCGAATCCATATGCTTTCGCATATCGTCGCGGTCGGGAAGAACGACCTTTGGGGCATCGGCCTTGATCGGCCCGGGCTTTAATCGTTCAAGCGCCTGGCGGCAGATCTTGTACGATTCGTTCATCTCGCGCATCCGGACCATAT
>JADYZI010000080.1 GCA_020853255.1 Acidobacteriota bacterium | reverse complement strand
CGATGACTTGATCTATTGCGGAGAGGGTCATTTACCGGGCTCCTGCGAATTTCTGGCGATACTTATTCCGCTCTGTTGAGAAAGATGGTAGAACAGCCAAGCACATTCAAATGGTGCTGCTGATCTATAAACCCGTCTGAAATGATCTATTGATTCATAGCGAGTACGAAATATCTTTCTCTTCGGCGTTGACTAAGTTAGTGATACACTACTTCCAATAAACTGTCAATAGGCAAAGATCATTTTGAAAATAAAACTTTGAAGTTACGAGAGCAGGCCGGAACTGACACAATTCTGAAGAGCGATCGGAATCGCCCCATAGAGACTGGGGCGCTCAACGCTTGCCGGACGTATCGTGACCTGGTCCGGGGAGACGATGTATCGACTTTTAACTTTTTCTAGGATGATCGATTCAATTAGCGGCCACGCGGCCGTAACATTACCGCCTATCACGACCGTTTCCGGGAAGATGCCATGGACCAGATTGCTAATACCTTCACCGAGATATTCAGCAGTTATCTTCAATGACTCAAGCGCCATCTTATCGCCGTCATTTGCGAGATTTATTAGCTCTTTAACGGTCACCAAAGGCTCTCCAGGCTTGGCCGTGACTCGGTGATACCTCTCGACGGTTGCCCGTTCGGAGGCGAATGTCTCCCAGCAGCCCCTGCGGCCGCAGGAGCATAGTTCACCATTTGGGTCGATGCTCATGTGGCCAAAACCTCCAAGGCCGTGGCGCGAACCCACGTGCAGTTCGCCGTTGATGATCAAACCCGTACCCAAGCCTTCGACCACGAGAACAAAGAGCAAATTCTTGACCTTTGCCTCGTTTATTGGCCCATACCAAAATTCAGAGAACGCGGCCGCATTCGCGTCGTTCTCGACAAAGACCGGCAGGCCGAGCCGTTTTGAAAGAATGTCGCGCAGTGGAACATCCTTCCATTCAAGGTTCGGGGAGATCTCGATCGAGCCGCTCTCACGGTCGATGAGGCCGGGAACACTCACTCCGATGCCGCCAAAACGCGCTTTAGAATAATTTTCAGAGATATGTTTCTCGATCTCGCTGCACAAGCGGTCGAGAAACTTTAACGGCTTATTCGTGGTCAAGATACTCTTTCGCTTCAAAACTCGCCCGTTAAAATCGCTTACTGCAAAAACCGTATCGACGACTCCGATGTCGATCGCAAGGACATAAAAACTCTCAGCGTTGATGTAAAGATTTTTCGGTCGGCGCCCGCCGGTCGATGGCCCTTCAGTTCCCTCATGAACCAAGCCGCTCTTGATCAAGCGATTAACGATGGCCGAGACCGTACCCGCTCTCAAGCCTGTTTGCTTTGCGATATCGGCCCTAGAGACCGGCTGCTGCTCACGGATCAGGTGTAAGAAGATCGTCTGGTTGATATCCCGGATATCGTTGACGCCAACCATTCGAATTGAAGATCCGTTGAAATTTGCCATCTGTTTATGAAGTGTTTATCGCGAACTGTAGGCCTATCGTTTGATCTCGGGGAGATCAGAACCAAGCAACGTCTCAAGGTCTGCGAGCGTTGCCGTTGAGACATCTCCCGGACACGTAACGGCATAGGCGGCATTTGCTACTGCAAGGTCGATCGATCTCTGAGGCTCCAAAGTTTCTAAGATCCCGAACACGATGCCCGATGCAAACGCGTCGCCGCTGCCGATGCGGTCGAGGACCTGGACGTCGGTAAATTGTCGTCCAACGAATGTCTTGCCTTCTGTGAACAACGCTCCGCCAATGTTGTGTCGAGACGCTGAAACGACGTCTCTCAACGAAGTCGCAACCACCTTAAGAGATGGGTGTCTCGTTATCATCGCACGAGCGGAGTTTTCGAAGTCTTCGATGGAAAACGACGCAAGTCTCGCGTCAAAGCCCTCAACGCCAAATACAACGTCCGCTTCATCAAGAAGCATTCGATTGACGGCGTTTGCCGCGTCTATTCCGCCGCGACCCTCCCAGAGCGAACTTCGGTAGTTTAGATCGAATGAAACGATCGAGCCATTCGCACGGGCAGCACGCACTGCCTCGATGACAACACCCGGCGCCTCAGGAGACAATGCTGCAAAGATTCCGCCTGTATGAAACCAACGAGAGCCTTGATCGGCGAAGATCGACGAAAAGTCCACGTCATTCACTTTGAGCTTTGCGATCGCGGTGTTGGCTCGATCAGAGCAACCTGAAGGAGAACGAAGGCCAAAACCACGCTCCACAAAATTAAGACCATTTCGATAATTGCCGGAAATACCGTCAGTTTCACGCCAAATGATGTTCGACGTGTCAACACCGCCTTGATATATCAGGCTCTCGACGAGCCGCCCTATCTGGTTATCGGCAAGTGCCGTGATGGCTGACGCACGGGAGCGAAAGCAATGAGCGAGTGTGCGGGCGACATTGTATTCGCCGCCTCCTTCCCAGACGCGGAAGGTGCGAGCCGTATGCACCCGCTCTTCGCCCGGGTCGAATCTGAGCATGACTTCCCCGAGCGAAACAATGTCCCACTTGCACTCATCTCTTTTTCGAACTTTCAGCATTGAACGAGTGGCGTGATCTTCACGCCCATAGCTGAGATTAAATTGAATCAGCAAAATTCGCAATTCACCATTGCTGACGAGTTGGCTTTCACACTCCGGAACTGTTTGCTTATACTCAAAGTCTTAAGAAAGCCCGCAGGGCGGAGTAGAAGCCGATGACAAAAGAGGAAACCATTTCGCGGATATCAAGGACCGGGGTGCTGCCGGTCGTTCGGGCGGGTTCCGCCGATGCGGCCCATCGTGCCATCGAAGCCGTATGCAAGGGTGGAATCGATACGATCGAGGTTACACTTACGGTCCCGAACGCCGTCGATCTTTTAGCTAAGCTTGTGCGTGAAATGCCGAATGTCCTTTTCGGCGCCGGGACGGTAATGTCGGCCGATGACGCACAGCGCTGTATAGACGCTGGAGCGAAATTCATCATCAGTCCGGCGACCATTCCGGAAGTTATACGTGTCTGTGTCGCCAATGAAACACTTGTTATGCCGGGCGTGTTGACACCGTCGGAGATCACAGCCGCCCTTAGTGCCGGAGCGGCGGTCGTGAAAGTTTTTCCGGTCGGAGCGGTCGGAGGCGCAGATTACATTCGCTCACTTCGAGCTCCTTTTCCGGACCTGAAAGTTGTTCCGACAGGCGGTGTAACCGTCGATACGGCATCGGATCATATTAGAGCGGGAGCGATGGCCGTCGGGCTTGGATCCGATCTCGTTGATCTTAAAGCCATCGAGGAAGGTCGAGCAAGCGAAGTGACCGAGAGGACTAGGCGCGTGCTGGATGCGATAGCAGAGGCTCGAAAATAGGCTAGTCTTTAGTGAAGCGCTTTGTTAAGGGCTGCAAGCGCCTCGCTCCCCGGACAAAGTGCGGCTTGTTCCAGCTGATTTAACGGCCTCTCAGAGGTATTCAGCGTTGAATGGAGATCCGTAGAATCCTCGTCAATGTAGAGTAATCCCGTGAGCACTTCTTGCCGCTTTCGGGCGTTATGAAGGGCTGTGATGGCGGAGAGCCTGTCGTTCGGGTCCCAATCTTTTGCAAGCTTGTGCAGGTAGATCGTCGAGCCGTCGTGCATCAGTAGATCCTGAACATTCCCGGCTTCGTATGTTGCCCGGATCTCACTTGAGATCGGAACGAAATCCACCAGGG
>JADYZI010000079.1 GCA_020853255.1 Acidobacteriota bacterium | reverse complement strand
TCGCAGATCTTTGCGTATTCATCCTGCGTCAAATTGTGCTGCTTGATGGTTTCGGATGTGATCGTTTGTTCGCTCATCTATAAGGCCTGCTTCCGCGGTTAAAAATAAAACAGATACTTTAACGCGTTCGGGCACCGAATGTCGATTCGAATAAATGCGATTGTCTGTCGGTCTCGGAGCCTCGCCGACGCAAGTTTTTGATATGCCGGCCTGTTTGCTACACTTCGCTAGCGTCCAAATACGGAGAAACGTCTTACATCACAACAATTTGGAGGAATGGATGAAAAAACCTTTTGTTATGGTCATCACTCTCGCGATGATCGCTCTCACGGTCTCTGCCTGTTGGAACCCAAGTGTTACGGCCGTCCCGATCACCGCACCCTGGGACAAAATGGATCTGCCCGTAAAAGACAACGCTATTGTCTGGGAAAGCTCCGCAAATAAACTCAAGGTCGCTCTCAAGGCTGACAAAATGGCCGTTGGCGAGGCTTTTGTCAAAGCCCTCGAAAAGAACGGCTGGAAACTCTCGGCCCAGCCCGATCTCCGCGAAACTTCGCACTTTTATGAGTTCGAAAAGGCCGGGGCAAAGGCAAAGCTCGAGGTCTATGATTTCCGGAACACAGGTGTGATCCTGGAACTCGAATAGCGGTCGGCAAGGTCATTTGACCGACGGCAATTCACGCCCGCGATATACAAAAACGGTCTCGCGAAACTCGTCCGGCTTTACGGCATCGAGAAACGCGGGGCCGTTCGGGCGAAGGTCTTTAAGTATCGGCTCGAACCCTTTCTCCGAGTTATCGAACTGAGCCTTCCCTCGATAACGCGTTATCAGCATCAGATCGAATTTGCCCTCGGCTTCCGGGTCGGCGGGCAGCATATCGAACGATGCGATCACGTTCCGCTTTTTTGCTTCGTCGCGATACAGCTTCCAATTATTCTCGTAAAAATACTCGGCCTGCTTAGTATTGCCGTTCTTGAATTTCACGAACTCGATGACCGTGTAGATCGGTGCCTGGGCGAGATCGACCGCCTTTTTTATCTCCGCTTCGAGCATCTCGGTCCGAAACCTTCCATTGCGCTCGTAAAGCGTAAAGCCGCGCACGTCCTTTAAGATCGTGAGCGGAAGATTGCCCGCCCATTTGTCGCTGACGCTTCTGTAGGCTTCGTTGTCCTCGGCCTCATCCTTAGTCTTTAGCAGATATGCCGGCATCTCGGAATGCATCTCGGCAAGGAACTTCGGAACGTCGCGGTCGATCTCGGAAAGATAGTCGAGCGAGACCGTTATGAAATCGACATCTGCTCGATATTTTTGATGAAGCTTGACGAGCTCCGGAAATTCATCGCGACAAGGATCGCACCACGTAGCCCAAAAGTTTATTACCATCGGGCGGTTCGTCGGGCGCATGACCTTTTTCAGGCCGGCGGCATCGATCTTCAAGACCTTCGGGCCGACGCTCTTTACGGGAATTTTCCCCTGCGCAAACGCACCGACGGCAGAGGCAAATAGAGCCAATATCAATAAAAAGCGATTCGATCTCATTCTAAAAAACACTATCCGAACAAACGCGGCAGGCGGCTTTCGAGGTTTCGCGGCAAAAGTATTTCCATCGCATCATCGACCGTGATGATGCCCGCAATGTCGCCTTCATCATCGACGACGGGAAGGGCAAGCAGGTTGTATTCTGCGATCATCTGTGCCGCATCGAGTGCGGAATCGTTCGGGTGAGCGCTCCGAAAATCGGTTCGCATAACTTCCGAAAGCTTCTTTGTCGGGTCGGCAAGTATCAGCGAACGCAGGCTGATCAAGCCGCAGATCTTCCAACTGTCCGCCGCCTCGACGACGTAGAGGTAATAGATCATATTCGGCGTCTCGGCCATTCCGCGAAGCGAAACGATCGCCTCGGCGACCGTAAGGTCACGGGCCAGATGCACGAATTCCGTCGTCATCAATCCGCCGGCCGTATCGTGCTCGAACGCCATCAGTTCGGCGACGTCGGCCTTCTCGTCCTCTTCCATCAGGGCGAAAAGCTGCTCGCTCTTCTCATCGTCCATCTCGTCGAGAACGTCAACGGCATCGTCGGGCGACATCTCTTCGAGAATGTCGGCGGCACGCTCTTCGTCAAGGTCTTCGAGAATGCGTGCCTGTGCCTCTGTGGACATCTCTTCGAGCGTGTCGGCGGCGATCTCGTCATCGAGGCTCTCGACGACCTCGGTTCGGTGGATCGGCGAAAGCGTCTCGGCAAGCTGTGCGATCTCGACCGGATGGAGCCGCGAAAGTTTGTCCTTCGAAGACTTTAGCTGCACGGTGACGGTCGTCGTGTCGGTCGCAAGATACCCGACGTCCGCCCAATCGATCACCTCGACCGGTCTGTCGCTGCCGAAAAATCCCTGCGGCATCAGCCGCCGCACAAACCCCTGAAACGTTACGTCCGCACCTGTAACACGCCAGACGTGGCCGGTCTCGATCAACTGAACATCATTCACCCGAACGACGCGCTTCCCGTCAACATCGATCAGCTGGTTATCAAGAACGTCCTTTCGCAGGAGCACTTCGCCCTCGCGGCGGATGAACGGAGTAAGATCGAGCACCGCGAGCCGCATCTTCGCTCCGTGCGAAGAAAGCTCGGCGACGTTCTGCCGCGGCAGGAAGAAATTCCTACGGCGATAGCGCGCCACCAAACCTACCAGCGGCGGATAATCATCCCGGCCATAACGCACGATAATGTCGTGTATGACCGCGATCTTGTCGTTGCTCTTGTCAAAGACAGGACGCCCGACGAGCTGAGATACGTAAAGCATTTCTCTCCCTGATTAGTTTTACCACGCCCCAATTCCCCGCGAAAGCGAAAGCGGCCAACTAAACGCTGAAGCCGCAAGGAACCCCTTGCGTTAGCGGGCGGTCTTGTCAGAACCGCCTGCGTCAGCGGGCGGTCAGCATTGCAGAAAGCCCCGATGTTTGTTCCGCTCCGCATGCAACGGAACAAGCGGAACAAAACGGAACAACAATCGGCGTTTTTCAAGGCTCGTATTACAAATTTTGTCACTTTCTGCCATTTTCCGTGTGAGCTCGACCAGCATTTCGGACGCTGACAACCGATAGGTTTTCTTTCGCTGATAGCTGATAGCTGACAGCTGTAATTGATCCTCTTGCCCGCCAATTGTCTGTTGTTTTTTCGGTTGCAGAAGCCCGCCCGTTCGTAAGGGCGTTCGGTGTTAGCCAGATCCCAAGCGCACGTCGCGGGCGGCCAGTTCCTGTCAGTACCACCTGCGGTAGCGGGTGGTCTTGTCAGTACCGCCTCCGTGAGCGGGCGGTCAGCGAAGCCCGAAAGGCGTAACGCTCAACGCAACTTCCCCCGAATTGCCACGGCATTTATGCCGTGGAACCGTGCCCCAAAACCAACCTCGGAGGCGGCTTGCCGCCGACATGGCCGTCTTTTGTCCCAGCCAAGACGCCCCTGGGACAGCTCTTGGGACAAATAAGTCGCGTGATATCAATCACTTACGTGATTTGTCCCAGAATTTCGCAAAAAAAATTTCAAACGCCATCGGAACCTGATCGATCGCAAATCTCAGATCTGAAATTTGAAATTCGAGATGTAAACCTCTGCGATCTTTGCGGGGTTTCGCTTGGCGGCCTTTGCGTTTCAAACAAGATCGTAAACGCAGAGAACGCGAAGAAAGAAGCCACTTGCTTCCGGGCTTGCCCCTTGGCAGTGCGGTCGGGCTTGCCCGACCGATGAGCGTACTCGGCTTTTCTGGAGGCGGCTTGGCCGCCGACACTTCTCTGTCGCGTGCTCCGCACGCTCCATGGATGTTCTGCCCACGATCACCCAGGGTGGCGGCCGATGCGGCCTTATCCTGGGCTACATTCATGCGTCCCCTACGGGGACTAGGGCGGCGGAGGTTCAACGCCACCCCACACTCATTCGTCACACGCGGGCTGCCTAGGTGGTCGTTGGTCAGATAAGAGGCCTTGGCGTCCTGTGCCGCTGCGATTTTCGTCGAGTATTCCGCCACCAGCTTACCAGATGCGTCATACGCAAAAACGGTTGTTTCGCCAGTCGAGGGCGCGATCTCATTTCTTGTCGCTTTCTGATGCAGTGCATGGAACAGGCCCTGTTGATGACATATAGTTCGGATTTACGGCCGGGAGCGTTTCGAAATACCAAAGCTTAGTCCCTTTGCGGCGGGCTCTGACTGCTCCGGAATATGACTTGATACCGTCACTTGTACGCACGGTAAGGCAACCGTCCAGAAATATGACTTCGTGCTTTAGCTCATCTCGGAAAACGAAGTACCCATCGAGTTTGAAACTTTCCTTTATATACCAATCCTTCTTCCCTGCCGCCACGCCCGCTGCATCTTTTCGAAGACGCGATACAAACTCCTTTTTGCTTCCTACGTTTCCACCGGTCAAGAATTTATACACTTCTTCATACTTCTCAGCTCGCAGGAGTTGAAACATTTCGTCGAGACGTTTCTGGATTTCAACCCGTTCCCCGTCGGGGATCGATTGGTTCAAGAGGCTTGCCGAAATGTCTGTTTGAGCCATCGTCGATGCGGAGCAACCAAAGAAGATCATGACTACTCCGAGTATCGCAGAGCACCAAAGAAACCTCACCACTTGCAGCCACCTCCAATACAGCCAAACGCCCTTCGGCCATCGGTACCAACCAACCCCGGTCTTAATGCGGTACCCTTCGCGTTCCTAGGGGCATTTGCGAAAAAACCAGTTTCCCGATTAGGCATCTCCCCATAAGAGTTGTTAAGGTCAGCTATTATTCCTTCGACCTTTTTCGCTTTCACGGTCGTAGCGATGCGTCCGAGAAACGGACCGTCGTTGGAGTCGTGCGGTAGCTTCAGGGTGTTATCGAAACCGTTTGCCGCTGGTATCATAGCCTGCCAGGCTTTCCGCTCGTCCGTAATATCCAGTCCGTCTGTGGTCTGGGAGTAACGTTTCCCGTTTATAGTAATTGCGCCATTTTTGTCTGGTACTAAAATAAAACCCCATTCGCCGTTGTCGAACTGTCTGGCATGTTCAAGCTCGTGCGCGAATGCAGAGTTCTGCGAAAATTCCTGGCTTGTTCCTCCGGATAGCACGATATTTACGTCGATCGCGTCGCCATTGGATGAAACATCAACCGACCCTTCGACGCCGTCGCCATATTTACTGCGGTCGGCCACCGAAATATTATAAGTTACCCCGGACGATTCGAGGCGTTGTATCGTCGCCCAAAGATCACCAAATTTTTTCGGATCAGCCTTGTATTGCTCATACACCCACCCTCTGTAGGCCAGATATTTTGCTTCTGAGTCCGAATTGGGGTGTTTGACGATCGCTCCCGTAGGATCCGTATAGAAAAGCGGCCTGTTCATTGTATAACCATATAAGTTGATACTTTGAGGATTGAAACGGCGATCCTCCGTCATGAGAATCGGATCAACAGAAGTAAACCGCCCCAACCGATTGGCGTACATGCGAGCTTGGGCGAAATCCAAGTCAGTTTCTTCGTCGCGTTCGTAGCCGGTGAATTGTTTTCTTACGGAATCGGCAGAATAATTTAATCCGGTTGTTCGCTGTGCGGTAAATATTTCTTCGCCGAAGGGGTGATAATCATGTCTAGCTATGACTGCGCCGTTTTGATCCGTATTGATTCTTGGGCTTCCGAGATGGTCGGATGTAAGATACGCGACTTTAGCATCTTGTGATGAAGCAATGATGGTCGAGTATTCTGCCACTAGCTTACCAGATGCGTCGTACGCGAAAACGGTTGTGTTGCTCGGTCCGTCCACAGATAAAAGTTTACGCAGGTTTGGGTGTGAGCGATAGCACAAACCGCACGGAATGTATCAAACCGCACAAAACGTATCAAACCGCACCAAATGTATCAAAGTGCACGATCTGTCAGAACCGGGAGCGGTAGCGACCGGGTTCTTGAGCGGGGAACCGAGATTTCAGGTCTGAGATTTGAGATCTAGGATCTGAGATGTGAGAACTTGGAACGAGAAATCGAGAATTAGATCCGCTCCTGCAGAGCCGCAAAGGCGGTGAGGGCAGAGGAGCATTGCCGGTTAGATGAAATCCTCGCCTTTTGCTTTCATTCCGCGGCGCCAGAGTTCGCGATA
>JADYZI010000078.1 GCA_020853255.1 Acidobacteriota bacterium | reverse complement strand
CGCGGATATCAAGTCCAACCAAAGCGGCGTTCAGATCGCCGAACGACAGGTTGCTTGAAACAAGCAGCACATCTATATGTACGGGTTCGTCCGCCGATAGCTGCGTCCAAACTTTGCGCTCATTATCGCTGAGCCCAGACGGAAGCGCGTCGCCGGTCCTCTCACGTTTTCCGTTTACTTCATCAACCTTTGGCGGCAGGATGCGCGCGGCAATATCGGACGGAAGTTCGGCAACGACATCCTGCCATTGCTGGACAAGTTTTGCTCCCGCTTTTATCAAATAGTTGGTCCCGATCGAGTTTCGCGACGTGATATTGCCCGGAACGGCCATCACCTCACGGTTCTGTTCGGTGGCAAGGCGCGCGGTTATCAATGAGCCGCTTCTTTCCGTGGCTTCAACGATCAGAACGCCGAGGCTAAGCCCGCTTATGATCCGGTTCCGGTATGGAAAGTTGTCCTTAAGCGGCGGCGTGCCAAGCGGGAACTGCGAAACAAGTGCCCCGCCAGAATCAAGTATCTCACGAACAAGCCTTGTATTTTCTTTCGGATAGACGGCATCGATGCCGGTCCCCATGACGGCGATGGTCTTGCCGCCTGCACGGATCGCCCCACGATGGGCGGCCGTGTCGATCCCACGGGCAAGCCCCGAGATTATACTTATCCCGCGGGACGCGAGGTCCCTTGCCAGCATTTCCGATGCGTTCTCTCCATAGGTAGAACACATCCGTGACCCGATCACGGCCACGCCCGGCTGTTCAAAACAACCGGCCCAATCGCCTCTCACATATAAGGTGATCGGCGGATCGGCGATCTCACGCAAGTATGCCGGATAGCTGCCGTCATCCAGGATCAAAATATCGCCGCCTATCGCCTTGACCCTTTCGAGCTCTTCGTCCGCCTTGCTCTCAAACTCGCGCTTTATAATGCTCTCGATCGTTTCGGGCCGCATCCGTAGCGACTCCAGCTCAGTACGCCGCGCGTGAAAGACCGCACGCGCCGAGCCAAACCGCTCAAGCAGCTTGGTCGCCGCCCGCGGCCCAACACCGGGTGTCATGTTCAATGCGATCCAATCTTTCATATTTTGGATTTTGGATTTTAGATTTTGGATTTTGGATCCATCGTCTTTCTTGTACGCATCGTTTTGATCGACACCACAATCATAGAAAGGATCTCGTTTATCTCGGCGGACAAGCTAAGGAGTTTTCTCTCGGGAACGATCTCAGCGTCGACTAATAACTCCATCCAATAAAGCGCCTCATCTGCTTCTTCCTCAACGATCGAAAGCTTGTGGATCACGTCGGCAAGCGACTTGCCTCGACAAGCTGCACGATAATTTGCTCCGATGGACGTTCCTGACCGCAATAATTGCTTACCGATCACGTCGGCAGACCGAATCTTCGGAAGCGAATCGACAAGTTTGATAATCCGCAATGCAACATCCTTCGTTCGGCGCTTAAACTCGCTCTCTGTCATTCACACGACCCTCCTGCCTCGGCAATCTTTCAATCCAAAATCCAAAATCTAAAATCCAAAATCGGTGTGGCGGAGGCGTGTGGGAGTCGAACCCACCCGGGCACGCTCTCACGTGCCCGCAAACGGTTTTGAAGACCGCGCCCATCACCGGACAGGATGCGCCTCCGAATTTTGGGATTCACATTAATAGTCTTGTGACCAGCGTTGTTCGTGCCGCGATATCGCTGACGAGGATGTGTTCGTGCACGGTATGGGCACCATCGCCTTTTATTCCGAGCCCGTCAAGTACCGGCACGCCCAACGCCGCAACAAAATTGCCGTCTGACGCGCCGCCGACCTGTGTTTCATTGAGCTCATAGCCAAACGAGGCCGAGATATCATGTGTCTTTTTAAACAGTGCAGTAACCGCCTCGGTCCGCTCCATTGGCGGACGGTTAATGCCGCCGGTTATCTCAAGGGAAACGCGGGTATCAAACGCTGTAAGTGAGTGCAATTCAGCATCTATCCGCTCTGCTTCCAACATGGTCGAAAAGCGAACGTCCACGCTGCACATGGCGTGTTCTGGAATGACGTTCGTGGTCGTGCCGCCTTTAATGGTGCAAACGTTTACGGTCGTTCCAATTCCGGGAGCATTCAGGGCGGAGATCCTTTCGATCTGGCGGGAGAGTTCAAGGATCGCGCTTGCGCCTTTTTCAGGCTCTAGCCCCGCGTGGGCCGGGATGCCGTGAACCTTGATCTCGTACACGCTGGTGCCTTTTCGCCCGGTCTTTACGCGGCCCGCGGCCGACGGTTCGAGAACCATGCAATACTCCGAGATCGCTCCCTCGCGTTCGACCAGTTCGCGCCCCGTAAAACTCCCGACTTCCTCATCGCAAGAAAGCAAAATGTTGATCGGCCGCGCGGGCCTTGTGCCCGTTTCGGCAAAATATCGCAGAGCTTCAAGCATCAGGATGACATTTGCCTTCATATCGAAGATGCCGCAGCCGTAAAATTTATCGCCCTCGATCCGCGTCGGGTTCGCAAGGTTCGTACCGATCGGGTGTACGGTATCCGTATGGCCAAGAAGAAGGACAGGTTTAGCGGCGTTGGGGAAAGCTCGAATAATAAGATGCTCGCCGTAACCTTCAGCTGCGATCTTTTCGATCTCAAGGCCTAACCCGATCTTACGCGCCTCGCTCTCTACGAATTCCACAACGGCACGACTGCGCCCAACGTCATAGGACGGCGATTCGATCTCGACGATCTGATGGATCAATTCGATGATCTGCGCTTGTCTGGCCTGAAAATATTCTAGGATCGCACCTGGTTCCATCGGTGTTTATTTTGCTGCAGACGGAACGTCGAAGATCGCGTTCAGTGTCTCACCTAGCCGATAGCCGGCCATTGCAAGCTGCCGCTCTGCCAGCTTAAATGCTTTCTTTGTGTACTGTTTCGACGGCATCTGATTTCGTTTGAGGTCCGGCGAGAAGACTACGGTGTTGTCATAGGCAAAGCTTTCCTTCTGCCACTCCTCATACTGTCCGAGTTTGAGGCCGGCCTGCAGCGAACTGAACGGATTTGCTTTCATCATTTTTTTTGCGGCCGATTCGAGATAATCGCGCTCGCACATGCCCGCTTTTAGGGGCACGTTCCGATTTACGATCGAATCCCAAAACCAGTGGAGGTTCAACTGCTGTGCACGCGGTGTGCCTTCGGGTGTAAGTTGAAAAAGATTGCCGCCCTGATCGCCCTTTGGTTCTTTGTCCGTCACGCGGCCGGATGTATGCAAAGGCTGATGTAGATCGCCGCCGATGTGCATTAACCAGGCGATAGCGATGGCTTTATCGGAGGAGCGAGCGGAAGAGCTTCTGAGCACTGCATCGAACTCCTTTAATTTCGGTACGCCCTGGCCGCCTTCAGGAAATCCGGTCAGCAGTTCAACTTTGCCGTCCACCTGTTTCCAGAAGATATCGTCATAGTGCCAATTGGACCT
>JADYZI010000077.1 GCA_020853255.1 Acidobacteriota bacterium | reverse complement strand
TCGAGACACCGGCAAAAGCGGTATTTATCGATAGTGGTGATGCCGTATCCTGAAACAAAAAATGCGGAACACCGACGACGAAATTTATCTCCGAATTGTTCAGGTCCGCAAGGTCGTTGATCACGTTGGCTTCAAGTTCGAGTTTCGCCTCTTTGATCGGATCGCCTTTTACCTCGACGCGATATGCAGGGATCCAACGGATACCGCGTTCCAATGCCGCGACACCAAGAGTTATCTTCTGTCCATCTTTTGCTCCTTCGGTTTTGATCCCAAGCCGGACCTGCTTTTCGGATCTTGGCTTGATCAGGATCGGCTGAGTCTCGAGGATCTCGATCCGGGCAACAGAATCTGCCCGCAGGAGCATCATTCCCGTTTCGGTCTTTAGCATGATCGTGATCAACCCGAGATCGATCGCCGGCCGGCTGAGCCCTTCGGTGATCATGCCGGCAGAGAACGTTCTGTATGGGCTGACAACCTCATATATACCTTCGTAGATCTTGTTCGTGTTGTAGCCATCGACGACCCTTATCCGCTTCCCTTCATTTGCAAGCAGGATCTCGGCAATATCCTTGACCCTTTCGGTCGATGAGTTTGTGACTTCGGACGCGAGCAACTGGTTTACCCTGACGCCCGGACTCGTTGAGTAGCCCCAAACTGTTCCTAGAACGCCGATCGGAGTTTTGGTCGTATAGATCCAATTTCCGCTGGACGCCGCCTCGCCCTCGCGATAGGTAAATGCATAACCATTCTTAAAAACCGCTACCCGCTTGATCTCCGGCGAATACGAATTACTCTCCTGCCCAATGGCATTAGCAACAAATAGAAAAAGAACGGCGGCAACGAGCAGGTTTTTCATAGAGTTGTATGAATAAAGGTGCAGGCAGACCGACAATAGTTGTATCGAGGACACAAAAACTTTTGTCCGGTGGAGAGCGGTCGAGATCGCAGATCCGGATGGAAGGATCCGTGTTGTATCTTAATAACGGATCGTCTTGATGATCCCAGGTTTCAGTTTGTCAGGATTCTTGCTTGGTACTTGCGTGAGCGTAAACTGGTGGTTGAAATCGCCTAGGGATGCGTCCTGCCATTCATAGGTGACGATCGCACCGTCTTCAAATTCATACTCGCGGACAATGCGGTGCGGTTCATACACTTTTGGCGTTTCGCGTACAAATTTTTCCGTATCGTCGCGCATTATGATCCCGACATATTTTTCTGCGTTCATTTGGCTTCAGAGAGATCAAAAACAAATCACAGCAAGAAGAACCCGGTCGCTACGGTTTCCGGTTCTGACAGAGCATGGAACCCAGTCGCTATCGCTCCCGGTTCTGACAGGGCGAAGAAGCCGGTCGCTACGGCTTCAGGTTCTGACAGAGTCCGGTCACGGCTTCAGGACGATCTTGCCCAGGGCCTTGCTTTCCATTATTTCGTGGTGTGCGGCCGGGGCCTGGTCAAGCGGGAATGTGCGCCCGACATGCGGCGTTAATGCTCCGCCGCTCAGGCTGTTAAAGATGGCCTTGTGGATCTCATCGCGCTGGTCCTGGCTCGAATTAAAAAGCGACATTCCAAAGATGGTCGCGTCTTTTGTCATCGCCAGCCGTGGAGTAAATTGAAGACTGCCGCGGTTGCCCACAACAACGATCCGGCCGAACATGGCAAGGCATTCGAAATCGCGTTCAAGATTCACATTCGCGAGCATTTCGATCACAACGTCCGCTCCGCCGCCCGTAAATTCGCGTATCGCTTCAAAGTGATCTTCGTCAGTGTGGTCAAAAACGGCGTCTGCCCCACTGTCGGCAACAAGCTTTTTCCCTTCTTCAGAACTGGCCGTCCCGATGACCGTCGCGCCCGCTTGTTTGGCCCACTGCACCGCCGCCGAACCAACGCCGCCGGAGGCTCCATGTATCAAGACCTTTTCACCAGGCTTTACATCCGCCTTTTGAAACAAAGCACGGTATGACGTCGCGTATGGTGTCCAGATACCGGCGCCCTGTTCGAAGCCGATGTTATCAGGCAGCCGCCCAAGCTGTTCTTCTAAGCAAAGAGCATAGTCGGCATAAGTCCCCGTCAGCGTGTCGGCCGTGTAAACGCGGTCGCCGGCCTTAAGGCCGACAACATCATCGCCAACTGCTTCGACGACGCCCGCGGCATCCTTTCCAGGCGTATATGGCAAATTCGGCGCATGGGCGTGGATACCCGTCCGCAGATAAGTATCGACCGGATTGACACCCGCCGCCACTATCTTTACCAACACTTGTTTTCCTGACGGCTCCGGCGTCGAGGCCTCCTCGATCTTCATTACCTCAGGCTCGCCGTATTCGCGGACGATGATTGCTTTCATTGGATCAGCCTCGCCATTCGTCTTCGGGGATCTCTGCGTTTGTAAGAATATTGCGAAGCGTTCCAACAGGCAAGTTTCGACCGCTGTGCGACGGAACAACTACTTGCCTGCCGTTCGAAAAATTGCGCCACTTTCGATGGCTGCCTTTTTGAGAAATTAGTGTGAAACCGTATTTAGAAAGGACCCGCTCGATCTCGCGAGCAGTATAAACTCGGATCTTCTCGCTCATTAGACGAAGACCTCGCGAACGACGGCCTGCGGCGCCAAAGGAAAGACATCTGGTTCAAGATAAAGTTCGATCGCTTCTCGAATATTAGCCATTGCGTCTTCCTCAGTAACTCCTGCGCTTGTACAACCTGGAAGTTCGGGGCACCAGATGGCCCATTCGCCAGACTCTTCGTCACGCTCCAAAACAACACGCCATTTCATATCGTGATATTACTCCACCGTCACTGATTTCGCCAGATTTCTTGGCTGGTCAACATCGCAGCCGCGGCGGACGGCAATGTGGTATGACAAAAGCTGAAGCGGAACGACCGACAGGATCGGGCCGAGCAGGTCTGAGGTTTCGGGTATCTCGATCACATGATCGGAGACCTTTGCGCTCATTCCGTCGCCTTCGGTCAGCACGGCGACCACAATGCCGTCACGTGCCTTTACTTCGACTATGTTCGAATGTGTTTTTTCGTAACGCAGTTGGCTGGCGGCGTCATTCTCATCACGTGTGTTGATGATGACGACCGGCAGCTTTTCATCTATCAGAGCGTTCGGCCCGTGTTTCATCTCGCCGGCAGGATAGCCTTCGGCGTGGATGTAGCTGATCTCTTTTAATTTCAATGCACCTTCGAGTGCCACCGGAAAATTAATGCCCCGACCGAGGTAAAGAAAATCCTGCACACGGAAAAAATCCTTTGAAAGTTCCTCGATCGAATCGGCGTCATTCAAAAGCTGTTCGATCTTTAGCGGGAGTTCAGCCAGGTCCTGAGCAAGCTTTTTCGCAACCGCTTCATCCACCATTCCGCGAACTTGTGCGATATAGGACGCGAACAAATACAATGCGACCATCTGCGAAGTAAACGCCTTGGTCGATGCCACGCCGATCTCAGGCCCGGCGTGTGTCAATATCGTGCCGTCCGCTTCACGATGGATCATCGAACCCTGCACATTGCAAACCGCAAGCACCTTGCAGCCCGCCTGTTTGGCCTCGCGCATCGCCGCGATAGTGTCAGCCGTTTCGCCGGATTGTGAAATGACTATCAGCAGATCAGTTTCGCTCAGCACCGGATCGCGATAGCGAAACTCGGAAGCATAATCGACTTCGACCGGTACGCGCGCGAGCCGTTCGATCATATACTTTCCGGCAAGGCCCGCATGCCAGGACGTTCCGCATGCGGCGATCTTTATCGATGTAACGGCCTGCAGATCTTCATCGGATATATCCATCGGGTCAAGATAGATCTTGCCCGTATCCAGCGAAACCCGTCCTTGCGAAGTATCGCGGACGGCACGCGGCTGCTCATATATCTCTTTGAGCATGAAATGCTTGAAACCGCCTTTCTCGGCCATGATCGGATCCCATGTGATCCGCTGCTGTTTCGGTTCAAGCACGTTGCCGTCAAAATCGGTCACTCGGACGGAATCTTTTGTCAGCACCGCGATCTCGCGGTCGCCGAGAAAGAAAACATCTCGCGTGTGCTGAAGGATAGGCGGAATATCGGACGCTACAAAGAACTCGCCGTCACCCAACCCAATGACCACGGGCGGCCCTTCGCGCACCGCGATGACCGTATCCGGCACATCGACCGATATGATCGACAGTGCAAAGATGCCTTTCAGCTCCTTCACCGCCTTGCGTACCGCTTCTTCAAAGCCCAGCCCTTCATCGACATAATGGCCGATCAGATGCGCGACCACCTCGGTATCCGTCTCGGTCTTGAACGTGCTGCCGTTCGCGGCGAGGCGTTCCTTGAGCGGCAAGTAATTTTCAATGATGCCGTTATGCACGACCACGATCCTGCCTGACTGGTCGCGATGCGGGTGAGCATTTTCCTCCGTCGGCCGCCCGTGCGTCGCCCAGCGCGTGTGGCCGATGCCGTAATTCCCATCAAGCGGATCTAGCCTAATCGCCTCCTCGAGATTGCGCAGCTTCCCTTCCGCCCGCCGCAGTTCAAGATGCTTGTCGTCATCTACGACCGCAATCCCCGCCGAGTCATACCCGCGATATTCGAGCTTCCGCAGCCCGTCAATGATCAACGGCACAACCTGTTTATTTCCAACGTAACCGACAATTCCACACATAAACTAGTCCGAATGATATACAGGAAGCACGGCCACCAAAATCGCTTCTTCACGCAATGCTTCAAAAGCGTTCTCGCGAAGTTTGTCCGCATATCGACTGAGCGCGTCTATATTTCTTTGAAAATCGAAAGGCGTGTCCGTGTAAACAATACTGATGCGGTCAGGAATTGTCTGCCCAAATTTTGACAAGTAGTAACCGTCGAGGCCGTGTTTCACAGTACAGCCTCCGAAAGAAACTGTGAATTCATTCACTATCGTCCGCAACAACTCCTGATATGCGGAAACCGGTTGGTCGGGGATGTAAATCTCAACCCTCGCTCTTTCTGATAGAGGCAATGAATTCGTCCTTCCTTTTGTCAAAATCGTTCATCCGCCTTAATGATTCTTCAGCGGTCAACTTTTTTCGCTCAGGCCGCTCGATCTGAATTTCTCTAACGACTTTGAGGTTTCGTCTTTCTTTCTGTGGTGATTTTACTGCCATTGATTTCTTCCTGCACGGGTCAAGTTCGCAAACTTATCATTTTGTCGGCCCTCCGCTTCGAGTTCTCTCCACTTCATTTGAAATATCGATCGTGACCGTCATAGCCCGATATTATATCATGCAAAAGAGTACATGAATCACACCGGAACATTTATATCCCCGATACGAACAACAGCCATGAACCACGCGGCACAACTTGCTTATTTCCAATGTACCCTGCAATTCCACACAAAATTAATTGACGCTATGATGAACGGGCCTTTTTCAAACAGACCCAAGCGAGTACAACGCCGACTGCACCAATAACTGGCTGGATTGGTAGTACTTGACCTCCCAGAAGTAACACTTCAAAGAATCGAAAAAGACTCAAAAGTCCAAACAAACCGCAGACGACAGTTAATATATAGAACAAGATCTTCATGCTGATTCTCCTTTGGACTTGGATCTCGCTGGAATCCCCAACACCAGTGTATTCGCTTCAACATCCTTCGTCACCACACTTCCGGCCCCGGTCACGGCATCGTCGCCAACGTTCACCGGTGCGACCAGCATTGTGTCCGAACCTATTTTTACACGATCGCCGATGTGAGTTTCGTGCTTTCGGACACCGTCATAGTTGCAGGTAATAACACCGGCGCCGATGTTGGTGTCTTCGCCGATCGTCGCATCGCCGAGATAGGTCAGATGGCTCGCCTTGGTGCGGCGGCCGAGTTTTGATTTCTTGACCTCGACAAAATTGCCTATACGCCCCTTTTCACCGATGACAGCGTGGCCGCGAAGATGCGCCATTGGGCCGACGACCGCCGCGTCGCCAATTTCCGAATCAGTGATCAAACAGTTGTCGCGGATCTCGACGCCGTTGCCGATCTTTGCGTTCACCAGATGCGAGCCCGAACGTATCTCACACCTGCTGCCGACCTCGCTGGCCCCTTCGATCGTCACATTCGGGTGGATCACAGTATCGCGCCCGATGACCGCTTCGGAACTGACATACGCATTCTTGGGGTCGATGAAGGTGACCCCCGAATCAAGCATCAATCGAGAGATCGTCCGGCGGCAGATAAGCCGTTCAAGATCGGCAAGCTGGACGCGATTATTCACGCCCTCTATCTCCTGCGGGTCGTTGTGATGAAAGATCGCAACGTCCTCGCCCGCGTCTTTTAATAACGCCGGAACATCCGTCAGGTAATATTCTCCTTGCGCATTATGGTTTTTGACCGCCTTTAACGCCGAAAATAGCTTTTTGGTATCGAAACAGTAAATACCCGCATTTATTTCGTTTATCTGTCGTTCGTCTTCGTTCGCGTCCTTTTGCTCAACTATCCGGTCGAACGCTCCTTCTTCATCGCGAACGATGCGGCCATAGCCGGAAGGATCACCCAAACGCACGGTCACGATCGTGCATGCCGCTCCGCGGTCAAGATAGCGATGATGGTGCTGAACCAGCGAGGCGAGCGTTCCGTGACGGATCATCGGCACATCTCCCGAAAGGACCACCAGCGTCGAATCGCTATCTTCAAGGTATGATCGTGCCGCGTTGACCGCATCGCCTGTCCCGAGCTGTTTTTCCTGGG
>JADYZI010000076.1 GCA_020853255.1 Acidobacteriota bacterium | reverse complement strand
TCTCCCATGGCAAAAGTAGGCTGATCAACAAGGAGGAAAACAAAATGGCAGAAAGAAAAGCAAATGCAGAATGGGACGGCGGATTGAAGGAAGGGAAAGGAAAGATCGCGTTGGGAAGCGGTTTGTTCGAGGGGCCGTTCTCATTCTCGACACGGTTTGAAGATGAGCCGGGAACGAATCCCGAAGAACTTCTTGGTGCCTCGCTGGCCGGGTGCTACTCAATGGCCCTCGGCGCGGCGCTCGAAAAACGGGGCACACCCGCAAGCAGCATAAGGACCGAAGCCAAGGTGTTTCTCGGCAAGGACGATGCGGGTTTCAAGATCAACCGGATCGACCTTGCGACCGCCGCTGAGGTCCCGGGCATTTCGTCCGAAGATTTCACACAGGTTGCGGAGGAGGTGAAGAAAGGCTGTCCTATCAGCCGTGCCCTGGCCGCGACTGAAATAACGCTTGAAGCCTCGCTCGGCAGATCGCTGGCCGCATAGAGTGCCCTATCTGAGAAGCAGGCTGTAGCGAAGCCCCCAGCAGGGCGTATTGAACGTAGAGGCATTCTGAGAATCAGATTTTCGTGAATTTCGGCCTCGGATTCAGGCTGGGGATTTTCCTTTGCGTTTCTTTGCGGCCTTAGCGGCTTTGCGTGAAACCGGCTTTACATCACGCAAAGCTCGCCGAGCACGCAAAGAAACGCAAAGAACCAAATTGGCGCCGAGCACAACATCATCGGAAATCCCCTGTTGACAATTGTAACTGATATAGTTACAATGGATGAGTGAGGTGCTGATCCCGCTCATCGACTTTGTCGGTTCGCGATTTTGCGATACTTGATACGCGTAAGATATAATTTTGCAATTAAATAGGAGAGATAAGATGGCAACTTTTGCTAAGGAAGTTACGGATTCGGAGTTTGAGACGACGGTGCTTGGATCTGACCAACCCGTGTTGGTGGATTTTTGGGCGGAATGGTGCGGCCCGTGCCGTATGATCGCCCCGTCGGTCGAGGCGGTCGCCGAGGAGTATAACGGTAAGGCGTCATTCTTCAAGATGGACGTGGATAACAACCAGAACGTGCCGCAGCGATACGGCATTCGCGGCATTCCAACCTTGATATTGTTCAAGGGCGGACAGGAGCAGGAGCGGATCGTCGGTGCCGTTTCACGCGAAGCTATCGCCAAGGTGGTCGGTAAGTATCTTTAGTCCGTCTTGGATCTTGGATAGTAAAAAAGCTGCCAGCGACGGCAGCTTTTCTGTTTTTACATAGCCAGGATTGGCCTATACCGATCACGGTCGATCACGCGACTTCAATAGGTATTGAATCGGGCAACAGGTGTATCGCCGGTTTCGCCCCACAGTTTATTAAAGATGCGGCGGTCGCCGACGGTCATTGTGTAGAACGTTCCAGGCGAGCCCGGACGCCACACGGTGTAATCGGTCTTGCCATCACCATCGTAATCGCCTTGGGCGATGAAATCAGTGGCGGCAACGCCCCACTCGTCGATAACGTTCGCTCCGGTCAGGCTGGAGCGGAACTCCCAATCAAGGAATCCACCAGCATTGTCACGCACCACGCAAAGGTCCGTCTTTCCGTCGCCATCATAATCGCCAGGCACTATTTGGTCCGTTGCAAGTCCGAGTGTGCGTGTATCGAACGTGTCGTTGGCAAAACGCAGATAGAAACGGCCAACACCGCCTTCGCCGCGCTGGACGACAAAATCGTTCTTGCCATCGCCGTCGTAATCTCCCGGTGACGGGAAGTCGCCGCTCTGGCCCCAGGGGACAGCGTTATAACTTGCATCGGCGGCCGTCTTGTAAAACCACGTGCTGGGCGAGCCTGAGCGGTATAGAGCGAGATCGTCGCGTCCGTCTCCGTTATAATCACCGACCACGCGAGCATCGTCCCCAGCCTGTCCGAAAGGCTCGACGCGCATTGTCAGGGTTGCGGTATACAGGATGTAGAATGTTGCGTCAGACGACCTGTAAACACCTATGTCATCGACGCCGTCAGCGTCAAAATCGCCGGCCAGGACCTGATCGCCTGAAACGCCCCAGTCCCTTGTCGAGTAAGGGCTGCCGCCGTTGAACTGAGTGTGCCATGTCAACTGGCTGCCAACACCGCCTGCAGGGCGGGTGACAACGTAATCGGTCAGTCCGTCGCCGTTCAGATCGACCGCGGCATCACGCGCCTGTGTCCCAAGATTCGGAGCACCCGGCGTGAGGGCGCCGACCGCCGGAAAGTTTAGTGTTCGAACCGTGGGACTGTAGTTCGTCGAATCGTTGGTATCAACAAGCGAACCGGCATACCACGCCGCTGCGGATAGCGGGGTGTTGCTGTTTACAAAACGGGTCGCGGCGCCGATCGTCCCGCCCATTGCAGTCAGCGTAACGCCGCCGTAGGTGAGATCGCCGACGCCACCATCGGTCCAGGCAACCGCATCGAGTATCGTCGCTCCCGCCGGCAGGCCCTCAAGTGTACCGTTATTGTCCGTGTCATAGTCGGTTAAAGGTGTGATCGCAGTGGCAGAACTGATGAGCAGAAGGGAGATCGACCCATTCTCGAGGCCATTTTGAGAATCAAGTAAAGTCGTTTGCAGTCGGGTAGTTTCGGCAGGATAGCTTCGCGCACCGCAGGCCGCCGTTCCAGTAATGACGATCAGGCCATTTGAACCAAAAGCCGGGCCGGGAGCGCCAAATGTAACAACAAAATCCGCCGTTCCGGACGGCGTTGCATCGCCCTCGAAGGCGACGAAATGAACGTTTTCAATGATAGCTCCGGGCGTGCCCCGAAGCTCAATATACTCACACGGCTGATCCGTACCAGCAGGATTAATATCCACTTCATTGATCAGCTGTGCCGAAACGGTCATGCACAACAAACAGAAAAGGCAGCCCATGGCCGCCGGGGTGAATACACGTTTCATCATCGTCCTCTCCTCGCTATTATCAGGATGAAAAAGTTCGGCACGATCAAAAATCGACCAGCATTAATGTTCCGAATTCAAGCATCTTAGCATGAAAAAGGCGAAAGCGTGAAAATGCG
>JADYZI010000075.1 GCA_020853255.1 Acidobacteriota bacterium | reverse complement strand
TGGTACGCCACGAAAACGTTCCTTGAGTTTGTCGGCATCAGCCTTTTGATCGCCTGGGTCCTTTATTTTATACCGTTCTAGCATGCCGATCGGCACGTTCGGAGAGCCGCCATAGAATAAGTCAGGGCGATCTTTTCGACGGCGGAACACGTGCAAATTGCATCCAAGTTTTTTAGCTGCCGGCCGCGTTCCCATTTGGGCCAACGCGGTTCCGGCCGCCCGTTCCCAGATGCCGCTATTCGAGAGTGAAAGCCTTGTCCTCAGAAGCTACGACCTGTCCGAGGCCGACCGCATCGTCGTCTTTTTTACGCGCGAACACGGCATCGTCCGCGGCGTTGCCAAAGGTGCTAAAAGGTTAAAAAGCCGCTTTGGCAGCTCTCTTGAACCATTCTCGACCGTAAATCTTCAATATTTTCAGAAAGACGATCGCGAACTTGTATCGATCCAAAATGTGGAACTTGCGGATTCGAGGTTTGATGCCGCAGCAAACCCGGATTTTCTTCGTACATTCGCCTACTTCGCTGATCTTTTGACCGCAATGCTTCCGCCTCACGATCCGAGCGAAACGACCTTTCGGATGGCGAAAGCATGCATTTCGGCGAACTGGTATGGGCGGGATGAACTCGCCGCGGTCAGGCTCTATTTCGAATTGTGGCTTCTTCGCCTCGGCGGGTATCTGCCGGATTGGTCAAACTGCGGCGAATGCGGCCGAACACTGCCGGTCAGTGGCGACGTCGGCCTTTGGCGGGACCTGCATCTCATATGTGGCGAATGTGCCGGAACCCGTCATATGGCCAATGTTTCGGCCCTGCAGCGCGATATTTTTTTGAGCATCCAGCGGCTTGCTCCCGTTGCCTTTGTTGAGCGTGCAAGATCGCAAACGGAAGCTGTAACAGGGCTTTCCGACCTTTTGCGGCAGATCATTGTCAATGTGGTTGGGCGTGAACTCATGGCAGAACGCTCGTTGGCTGTAAACTCGTGACTAGAAATGCGATTTGGCTGGACGATATTTGCATACCTGATCCGGGCCGTGGTGCCGTATTTCATTTTCTCATGGCTCCTGCTTAGTGTTGTACTTTTCGTCCAGCAGGGAAGTCGCTTCTCGGACATTTTCTTTAGTGCAAACATCCCATCCAGCCTGGTTTGGCAGCTTAGTTTTGCGCTTATCCCAAACGTGATCGCGTTCACGTGCCCAATGGCTGCTCTGGTCGGGGTCATCATCGGTCTCACCAAAATGCAGGCGGACAGCGAACTTGTCGCTATCAAGGCCGCCGGGATCGGGCATCTGTCCATCTTTCTGCCCATTATCGCACTCGGTATTGTCCTTTCGTGTTTTGCGTTTATTGTAAATCTAAAGGGAGTGCCGCTTGCCGCCGGCGTTGTCCGCCAGGTAGCTCTCAGGACCGCCCTCTATAAACTCGAATCACCGATCGAGCCGGGGGTATTTAACACCGAGGTCGCGGGATTTACGATCTATGTTAAGCAGGGAGACATTGAAAATGGATCGTGGAAGAACATATTTGTGTTCAATGCTGACGAAAATACTGGAACCTCGCGTCTGATAACGTCGTCCAGCGGCCGTATAGATTATTCCGGTGACCGGTCGGAGCTTGTTCTTAAGGATGCGGTCAGCACAACCTTTTCGCAGCCGTCGGGCGGGGAAGAGAAGTTCTTTTCCGAACGGATCGGCGAGGTCCGCTATGCTGTAAAAACGAAAAGGTCTGAAATAGTCGGACGTCTCAACAGCGGGGAACTATCGCCCGAAGAGTTGGGACTATCCGACCTTTCAAACTACGCCAGATCCAAGGACGGCCGCGAGCGGGTCGAGGCCCGGCTTTTGTGGCAACGCCGGATAATGCTTTCAGTCACGCCGCTGCTTTTTTGCCTTTTGGGGGCGGCCCTGGTCCTTCGCTACAACCGAAAAAGCAGGGGATTTGCCATCGTTTCGGCCCTGATCGCCCTGATCGCGTACTATCTCCTTTCCTTCCTGGGCGAGCAGCTCGCGCGGACCGGTAAGATCGGTGTGACGGCGGCAGCGCTGTTTCCATTGGTTGCGAGCGCCGCGGTGATCCTCTGGCTTTTGCTCGCAGGCCGTTTTCCAACGGTAGGGCGTATCAGCGAGTTTCTACGCGAAAAACTGTCGGCATTGAAGCCGTCAATTGGCGGCCTCTCGGCACCAAATCTGCTTCGCGATCTCACCACCGGCCTTCGCGATTTCGACCTTGCGGCCGATCTTATCAAGTTTTACTTGCTCTCGCTCTCCTTTTTTGGAACGGTATTTCTTATCTTTACAGCCTTTGAGCTCTGGAAATTTGCCGGCACGATCGATAACGGCATAAGCCTGCTCGCACGCTATTTGCTCTACCTAATACCGTTCATCTACCTTCAGCTTGCGCCGTCGGCCGCGATGATCGCTACACTCGCCACCTACGTTCTCAAGTCGCGCCAGAATGAGATAGTGACCTGGACTTCGGCGGGGCAAAGCGTTTATCGACTGTTACTTCCATGCTTTTTCTTTATGTCGATTCTAGGAGTCGTCAATTGGCAGCTACAAGAGCGGATCGCACCCGGCGCGAATCAGGTCCAGGATGAGATTCGAACTCAGATCCGAAGCCGCGGCATGACCGCAAATCGTTCGGGCAGACTCTGGGTTGCAAACGATCACCGGATATATTCTTTCGAACTGGATAATAATGCGTCTGATAACGAACAGCATCCAGATGTTTCGTGCTCCGGCATATGCTCCGTAAAAAACCTTACGATCTATGAATTCGCTCGCGATAACACAAGAGTGCAATCCGTGTACCGCGTTCAACTGGCCAGATGGGACGGTGGCCGGATCATTTTTTCTGGTGAGGGCGATCGACTGGATCTGGGTGAAGGCCGGATAGCTCGGTCGAGTTTGAGAACGGGAATGGAATTGACCGAGGGTCAAAATCCTTTCGGAGAAATTCGCGCCAAGCCAAGCCATCTTAATTCAAGCGAGACCAGACAGCAGGCAGCGAACAGCGAATCGGAGGTCGAGCGGCGAAGTTTCCAGGTAGCGCTCCAGAAGAAATATTCGACAGCGTTTCTCCCCTTCATAATCGCGTTATTTACGGCACCGTTTGCTCTCAGTTTAAGCCGAACAGGGAAGGCGGCAACAACAGGCTATGCGGTCGGGTTATGGCTGCTGTTTATGGGTGTTACAAGCGTGTTCGAGCAATTGGGGCTTAACGGGACGCTCGACGCTCGGGTCGCGATATGGGGACCATTGCTGCTTTTCGGATTGCTTGGGATCTTTCTACTTTCCAGGATAAGGACCTGACCTATTCGTTGTTTTCCTTCGTCAAAGAGTTCGGGTCGTCGCACACATATTTGAACAAGGCCTCGCCGATCGAGCCGGGTTTGACGGCGTCCTTCCGCGAGGATGGCGTTATCCCGGTCAGCCGACCGTCGAGTGACTTGTGCGAAAGGTCGAAGGCGATCGTTTTTTCCAAAAGCAGAACTTTCTTTTCACAATCCACTGTTGCATATTGCTGCACGTATTGGGTCCCCCTCGGAAGGTCGTACCGGCGAACAAATTGGCCGACGTCGTTGGGTACGATCTTGACCCACATTTCATACTGCGCGTTCCGGTTAAGCCTTATCCCTAAGCTGCTCAGGGTAAAGCCGCGCGGCCCCTCGATCGTCGGGCCAAGCTTTGACCAATTGGCGGTTGGCCGATTGGCGCTCGCGGGAGCTTTTGTATCCTGGCCAAGCGCCGGCAATGCAAAAGCGCCCGCGAGCAGTAGAAATATGAACCTCATACCGACAATATGTTCTAAATCACGACTTTTTTCAACCCTTGGCTGATTCGCCCCATCGTTGATCAGCCCGAAAAATTGTACGACTCGGTCGCGAATAGCCGCTTTACTTCCTCGGATGCGTGTTTGTTAAGGTAAAGAATCATCGCCCTTAAAGTTTGACCTCGTGCCCTCAAGGATGTCCGGAGTATGGGCCGTCGCAAGACTGAGGAGAAGATCTGCGGCCTCTTTTGAGCGCTTTTTGAACCGCATCCATCTGCCGACGAACTTCCTCACGCTCCGCATCATCCCCCTCGAACGGATCAGCATCACGGCCGAGTTTTGAGAACAAAATCGTGCCCTGTTCCGTCTCTTTTTGCTCGACCGTTTCAAAGAAAATGATCAAATGCCGTGTTAATTAAATGTCGCCATTGTCAGGATCGCCCAACCCAAACGCCGGGTGTTTCCGGCATTTGCTGATCTGTTGATTTCAAAGTAAGCTTAGACTTTTGAGCAAGATCACGCCTTTCCCGGAGAATTATGAAACGAACAACTACGGCCTTTATTTTCTTCGCGCTGCTTGTCAGCATTTGCCCTGTAGCGCTAAGTGCGCAAACAACTTCGGATGATGCTGCCCTGATCGCTAAAGCGAGAAAGATCCACGAAAAAGTGATCACGCTTGACACACACAACGATATCAGCACAACAAACTTCACTGACACGGTCAATTACAGCCAGGACCTTCCGAACCAGGTCAACATTCCAAAGATGCGTAAAGGCGGTTTGGATGTATCGTGGATGATCGTTTACACCGGCCAGGGGCCGCTGACCGATGCGGGTTATGCGGCGGCGTACAAGAACGCGATCGATAAATTCGACGCCGTCCACCGCTTGACTGAAAAGATCGCGCCGAATGACATCGGCCTTGCCCTGACATCCAATGACGTTCGCCGCCTGGTGAAAGAAGGCAAACTTGTTGCAATGATCGGCGTTGAGAACGGTTACCCGATCGGCACTGACCTCGGCCGGATCAAGGAATTTGCCGATCGCGGTGCGCGGTATATGTCGCTTGCTCACAACGGCCACAGCCAGCTTGCCGATTCCAATACCGGCGAAGCAGACGGCAAATGGCTGCACAACGGCCTTAGCGATCTCGGCAAAAAGGCGATCGTTGAGCTCAATAAATGGGGCATTATGATCGATCTTTCGCATCCGTCGAAAGAATCGAATATCCAGGCGATCAAGCTCAGCCGTGCTCCTGTGATAGCGTCTCATTCGGGTGCAAGGGCGATCTCCGACCACAGCCGCAACATAGATGATGAAGTACTTGAACTCATCAAACAGAACGGCGGCGTCGTTCAGGCCGTTGCTTTTCGAGCGTACGTGAACGGAAAGAAGAACGAGGCGCGTTCAGCCAGATCAACGGAGATAACCCGCGAATTGGCCGCAAAGGAAGGCATTACAATACTCCCGCGGGGCGAGGCATTTCGCTTGCCCGAGGCCGAGCGCACAGCCTATATGAAGAAGCTGACGGATTTCCGCACCCGGAACGCCTCAGTTCTTCAAGAAAAGCTTAAAGATGTACCCGATGTTGATGTCAAGGATTTTGTAGATCACATCGATTATCTGGTGAAAAAGATAGGAATAGACCACGTCGGCATCTCGTCGGACTTCGATGGCGGCGGAGGTGTCCAGGGCTGGGACAGCGCAGCCGAAACATTTAATGTAACGCTCGAACTGGTCCGCCGTGGCTACACCGAAAAACAGATCGAAAAACTCTGGAGCGGCAACCTGCTCCGCGTTTTGGATGAGGTCCAAAAGGTCGCAAAGAAGATCCAGGCCGAGACCGCAAAATAGCAGATGGCAAATCGCGCGACTGCTTCTGATCTTTTAGCGTCCGCCGTACGGTTAAGATCCAAAAGCCAACGAGAGTGCTCAACAGTGAACTTCATGACCCTCGTTGGCTTTTCGCACTTATTGTTGTCTAAAAAGACCGCCCAAAAGGACGCGCTACTTTTTCTTGAACCTCGCCTGAAAGAACCGCAGATATTTGGGCTCGTAGATCATTTCAAGGCCGCGGATCTTATTCCGGCGTTTGAAAACGCGTTCGACTGATTCCGCGATGACGTCCATGTGGGCCTGTGTATAAACGCGACGGGGAATTGTCAGCCTTACGAGTTCGAGCTTTGGAAAATAGTGGTCGCCGGTCTTCGAATTGCGTCCGGCCGAGACGATGCCGCGCTCCATCGCGCGGATACCCGCGTCCTCATAGAGTTCAGCAGCAAGCACTTGCGCGGGAAATTCCGTTTGCTTCAAATGCGGCAGGAATTTCTTTGCGTCAACAAAAATCCCGTGTCCGCCTATTGGCCGTACGATCGGAATACCGCGTTCGACAAGCTGGTTGCCGAGATAAAGGACCTGCCCGATTCTCGCGTCCATGTGGTCGTCCTGCACCGATTCGACGATCCCGATAGCCATCGCTTCCATATCGCGTCCGGCCAGGCCGCCGTAGGTGTGAAGGCCTTCGTAAACGACCACGAGATTGCTGGCTTCCTCAAATTTCTCCTTATCATTCAGCGCCAAAAATCCGCCGATATTCACCAACGCATCCTTTTTGCCGCTAAACGTGGCGCCGTCAGTATAGCCGCAGATCTCTTTTACCAGGCTTGCGACGCTCCGGCGTGAATAGCCTTTCTCACGCTGCTGAATGAACCATGCGTTTTCGGCGATACGCGTCATATCGAGCATGATCTTGATGCCGTGCCTTGCCGTAAATTCACGCAAAGCCTTCAGATTCCCCATACTGACGGGCTGTCCGCCAGCCATGTTGACGGTGGTGGCAACGCAGATGTAGGGAATTCGGCCGGCCCCGTGTTTTTTGACCAAAGCCGCAAGCTTGGCAATGTCGATGTCGCCCTTGAACGGATGCAGGCTTTCCGGATCGTGAGCTTCGTCAATGATCACGTCAACAAATCGTCCGCCCGCAAGCTCCTGATGGAGCCGCGTCGTCGTAAAATACATATTTCCCGGAATGATGTCACCCTTCTTTATCATCACCTGCGAAAGGAGATTCTCGGCCCCGCGGCCCTGGTGGGTCGGTATGATATATTTAAAGCCGTAATACTTTTTCGCAGCGGCTTCAAGGTGATAAAAGTTTTTACTTCCGGCATAAGCCTCATCGCCCAGCATCAGCCCAGACCATTGTGCATCGCTCATCGCAGAGGTCCCGCTGTCGGTCAGCAGGTCTATATAAACGTCCTCTGACTTAAGCAAAAAGGTGTTATATCCCGCTTCCTTTATCGCCTTAGCGCGCTGCTTCGGCGTTGTCATCTTTAACAGCTCGACCATTTTTATCTTGAATGGTTCGGCCCAAGAACGTGTATTTTCTATCGTCATTTCTATGTTTGCACCCGCAAGCCCGGCGGGCGTTATCGGTTGATATCAGGAAATACATAGCGGCATCGGCAAATTGCCATCCGTGACTTGTGTCACAGCGTGCCGCGCATTATTCTAGGATAAACATACCTTATATGCCAAAGACCATAATCGAACCCTTTAAGATCAAATCAGTTGAACCGATCTTTATGTCCACTGAAGAAGAGCGTGCAGAATATATTAGCGATGCTCATTATAATCCGTTCTTGCTCCATTCTCGCCATGTTATTATCGACCTGCTCACAGATAGCGGAACGTCCGCAATGAGCAGCGAGCAGTGGGCCGGGATAATGCGCGGTGATGAATCTTACGCCGGTGCATCAAGCTGGGAACGGCTCTATGATGAGATCCGCGACCTGACTGGATTCGAACACGTTCTCCCGACGCATCAGGGCCGGGCGGCCGAGCGAATTCTCTACAGCCAGATCGGCGGAAAAGGGAAGGTCTTCTTAAGCAACACGCATTTTGATACAACGCGGGCGAACATCGAGCACAGCGGAGCCGAGGCATTTGATATCCCGACGCAGCTTGCCGCCGACCACGACTCCGACTATCACTTCAAAGGCGACATCGACCTCGAAGCGCTTGAAGCAAAGATCGCCCAACATGGGGCCGAAAATATCGCGGCGGTTATCCTGACGGTCACGAACAATAGCGGCGGAGGCCAGCCGGTAAGCATGGAAAATGCTCGTGCCGCAGCCGAGATCTGCCGACGGCACAATATTCTCTATATCATCGACTGCTGCCGCATCGCCGAAAACGCGTGGTTCATACATCAATATGAAAAAGGTTATGAGAGCAAGACATACCGCGAGATCGCGCAGGAGATGTTTCGGCTTGCCGACGGCTGCATCATGAGCGCGAAAAAAGATGCTCTCGTGAATATGGGCGGCTTTCTTGCATTGCGCGATGCCAAGCTCGCCCAGGAATGCACGAATCTCCTTATCATCACCGAAGGCTTTGTCACCTACGGCGGGCTTTCGGGCCGCGATATGGAAGCAATGGCGCAAGGCCTGCGCGAGGTTTTCGATCCGGAATATTTGAACTACCGCATCGTCAGCACACGCTATCTCGGCGAGCACATCCGAGCAAAAGGCGTACCGGTGCTTTACCCGATCGGCGGCCACGCTGTTTACGTTGATGCCGGGCGGCTCTATCCGCATATTCCGGCGGACCAATATCCCGGACAGGTCCTCGTTTGCGAACTCTACAAACGCGGCGGCATCCGCGCCGTCGAGATCGGTTCGGTCATGTTCGGCAAATACGACGAAAGCGGCAAACTCATCCCGGCGCCGTCAGAACTCGTCCGCCTTGCCATTCCGCGCCGTGTCTATACACAAAGCCACATCGACTACGTCATCGAGGTCTTCGACGAAATAATGTCCACCGCCCCCGAAACCCGCGGCCTGAGAATTACAAAGGAAACGCCGCTCC
>JADYZI010000074.1 GCA_020853255.1 Acidobacteriota bacterium | reverse complement strand
CTCTTCGTCATGCCGTCAATCAGGATTACGAAGGCTTTTTCAACCAGGAGATCCGATATCGCGAGCGAATGGCATATCCGCCTTTTGTTGTCCTCGCGTCGCTTCTCATTCGACACACTGATCTGAAAATTGCGGCAAATGCCGCCCGTTCAGTCCGCACCCAACTCGACCGTTCAAACAGCGATAAGTCATGCCGCATCCTCGGCCCCGCTCCCGCATCTATTGCCCGGCTGAAGAACGAACATCGAATTCAAATTCTTGTAAAAGGTACAAGCCGAACGCGGCTCCGCGAGGTGATCGACCTGGGCCTGGCCGAAGTGGACGAACGCATCATCCGCGCGCGAATGGTGCAGGTCGAGATCGATCCGGTGAACATGCTTTGACCCAAAGGCTCGTATTTCCGCTTCTTGTGGTTCCTATGCCTCGGACAGTAACAAGGGCGGCCGTAGGCGTGCTTGGCCCCAAAAGGCCCATACGTCTTGTTTTGACAATGGGCCCGGCAACTAGCGATTTGGCAGAAGTTAATTTACGGCCCTGGAAGCAAACTCTGCCTGGCGGAATTTGAACTGTGCGTATATCTCAGAAAGCCCGATCTTGACGCCGATCGAATCGAGCGAGACGACATCATCGCGTTCATTGTAGATCCGATATATCCATTGCTTCTGATTCTGCCGGGCATAATGCTCAACACGCATCTCGTCTTCCTTAAGCAGGATACATTCGCGAATGCTCTCCATTTCGAGAAAACTTTCGACCTTTTTCGTCTTATCGACCGTATTTGTCGTGCTGGAAAAGATCTCGACGACCACCGTTGGGTTCAACAGCATATCAAGGTTGCCGTCGGCAAACTTTGGCTCGTCCTTGACGAAAGCAATATCCGGATAACAAATGAAATTGTTCGTCATCTTGACGCGCATGTTGCTGATATAGATCTCGCACTTATGGCCGTGCATTTTACTGCCGGCGGCGATTGCGGTGTTGGAAACAATTAGATTGTGCCAGCGATTCGAACCCGAACGCGCTATCATTTTCCCGCCTGCGTGATTTTGGGCACGGTCGGCGCCCAGGTAATTTTCGGATGCACTTCGCCTTTGCGGTTGGTCGAGACCTTTTTCGTTCATATACAGTAATACTCCAGGTTTTCCGATTATTTGCGGGCGTTTGTAAAATGGGGAAATGCAGACTGCGTTGCTTGGGTTGCTGTTTCTGCTTTAATTTAGTTTGGCATATAGCACCCAGGTTTTTCAAGGTGAATTTTTATGAAACTTTCCTATCTTGCGGCAATGACCTCCGCGACCATAGAAAACGGCTCGCCCGATTTTGAAATAACGGCCGCTGCGGGCCTCGATATTGCTGGTGAAGGACACGTCACATTCCTGGCAAATCCGAAGTACACGCCCCAAATTGCAACAACAAAGGCCTCGGCCATTTTTCTTGCTGAAGCGGCCGAAACGGGACGTGACGATCTAATCGTTCTCCGTTCCCGCGATCCGTACGTGTCGTACACATTGGCTCTGCGGCTGTTTCACCCCGAACCGGAGCTGCGCCCGTTCCGCCACCCGACGGCGGTGATCGACCCATCGGCCGATGTCAGCGTGAACACAGAAATAGGTGCTAACGCCGTTATTGGCATCAATTGCCGTATCGGATCCGGCGTCCGAATACTTCCGAATTCGGTTATTTATGACAACGTGACGATCGGTGAGGATACGGTAATTCACGCCGGTGTTTCTGTCCGCGAAAATTGCGAGATCGGCCGGCGGTGCATCATTCACAATAACTCGACCATCGGGTCGGACGGATTCGGCTACTCCAAAGATGAGAACAAGCATTGGCTGAAAATTCCGCAAACCGGCCGCGTCGTTATTGAAGACGATGTGGAGATCGGTGCGAATACAGCGATCGATCGTGCCTCGGTCGGCGAAACGCGGATAAGGCGCGGTGCCAAGATTGACAACCAGGTCCAGATCGGCCATTCGTGTACGGTCGATGAGGACGCTCTGATCTGCGCCCAGACCGGCCTTGCCGGAAGCTCGCACATCGGCAAACGCGTCGTTCTTGCCGGACAGGTGGGCATAGCCGGCCACTTAAAGGTGGGTGACGACGCGGTCATCACGGCAAAATCCGCAACCTCGCATGATGTCGAACCAGGCAAGATCTTATCCGGTATTCCCGCATTCGATAACCGTGACTGGCTCCGCTCAACCGCCGCCATTCGAAAACTCGGCGAAATGGCCCAGGCGTTCCGCCGCCTGCAAAAAAGGGTCGAAAAATTAGAGGACGGCGAGAAATGATCCTGCACCGTCCTCATTCGATCCATTTACGAACTCCTAATTCGCCGATCGATAGAAGACATATTCCGCGGAATACGGCACACGGGCTTCGGCCCCGGGTGTGGATCCGGCAGTTATCGGAGCAAGGCCGCCCGAAGTTCGAACCCGCTGGATGTAGGTAGTTTCACCAAGAAAGCCTGATCCTTCGGACGAAGTCGCTTTCAGAAGAAGCCACGCGATTGCGCCCGTATCCGGCGTGCACCGTTCGACCGTCGCCGCTGCCACGCTGCTTCCGCCGCCGTTGCTCATCCACGTCGGCCCGGCAAAATGACTGCCTACCTTCCGCGTATAGTTTAGATCAACGAACAGATTTGCAACCGGCTCCACAAAGTCCCATCTGGTTCCGCTCCATCGATATACCTGAACACCAAGAGCATACGCGTGGAACGAGACCGCGTGTCCCGGCGGTG
>JADYZI010000073.1 GCA_020853255.1 Acidobacteriota bacterium | reverse complement strand
TGTGATAGGCGGTGATGAAATCGCCGCGTTCGGCTTCGGGTATCTCGTCGCGGTATCGTTCCCAGAAATCGGCAAAGATCTCGGAAGCTCCGTGCTGATAGAACCACGCCAGCTCTTTCTTTCGCGTAAGGAAAATGCCGCGGAGGATCAATCCCAAACAACGGTCAGGATGCGTGACGCCATAGGCCAAGCTAAGCGTCGAGCCCCATGAGCCGCCGAAGACATGCCATTTGTCGATGCCGAATTTATCTCTCAAGGCTTCGATATCTTTGATCAGTTCCCACGTCGTGTTCTCGCGCAGTTCGGCATGCGGCGTTGACTGTCCCGAACCGCGCTGGTCAAACAGAATGACGTGATATGCCTTCGGGTCAAAGAACTGGCGGTACATCGGTATCAACCCGCCGCCCGGCCCGCCGTGCAGAAACACAACCGGAATACCGTCAGGATTTCCAACGCGCTCATAATAAATGTCGTGAATGTCCGACACCTTCAACATGCCTGAATCAAAAGGCTCGATCTCGGGGTAGAGTGTTTTCATATGAACAAATAATACCGAAATGATTCAACGATGGAAACGATACTATTGAAATCACTAAGCCTACATGCACCCGCTGTGACCACGTAGCTTCATTTATTTACTTTTTGCGGGCGCAGGCTGACACACCTTCCCTGGGCACAAGAATAATTTACTGGGCCCAGTACCAGCTTCTCCTAGACGAAGCATCACCGTCAAGATTACCGTTTTTGCGGGATCAAAGCGGGTCGTTCCGACCGTAAAATCACGATACGGTATCGTTACAGTTTTTCCCGGTGGAATACTCGGAACAGTCGCCCGACCATCATCGCTACCCAAATCCTTTAGATTCAGCTTCAATGTCAGTTCGTCAAAATCCATGCTGTCTGTGTTTTTGACCTGAACGCCTGTAGCCGTCAATTTAACATCGGCAGAAAGGGAACGAGCTGCCGGTGTTGGTGAGGATTTTGGTTTCTCGTCTATTGATGAGGATCTCGCACACGCCAAAGTAACGATTAACAAAAGGAAAATTGGAATTAGCAAGTTTAGTTTCTGGTCCGTGTCATTTCGCATATCGTTCCGATCAAACAACTCAATCAAGGAATTGGTCACACCAAAGCTGGAAAACCAGTAACGTCCACAATTCTTTGTGATGCGAAGCCGCTCCGGTTTCGTGTTCCTTTATCAGCTTCTGTACATAGCTTACATCAAAAAGTCCTTGTCTGTTCAGCCGTTCGAGCGAGAGCATGTCGTGCATAAGCCGGTTCAACCTCCCTTTCAGCCATTCGGCGATCGGGATGCCGAAGCCTTTTTTGGGTCGATGCAGGATGTCGTGCGGAAGCCGGTCTTTCATCGCTTCTTTCAAAATGACCTTGCCGCTTTTGACTTTTAGTTTGTACTCGACGGGAATCGACGCGGCGAATTGGCCGACGCGCGGGTCGAGGAACGGCGCGCGCGTTTCCAGGCTGACGGCCATTGCCGCGCGGTCAACTTTGGTCAAGATGTCTTCGGCAAGGTAATAGTTGATATCCGCGTACTGCGCTTTTTCGATGATGTTCTTGGCATCCGACGCGTCAACAAGTTCGCGGACGCCGTGGTAAATATCGGCCTCGGTATGGGCGAGCACGTCTTTTGTAAAAAGCTGTGAATGCTGATCGACCGAGAACGAACCGAACCAGCCGTGATGCCGAGCGATCGGGTCGTCTTTCGCCGAGCGGACAAAACGCTTTGCCTTATAATCAAACGATAAATTGTTGGTCGAAACCGGCAGTGCATTGACGACCGGTTCTATCAAACCGCTCCGGACAAACGCCGGGATCGCGTTGTATTTTGCCGCCAGTGTGTGTGCGTAATACATCGGATAACCGGCGAACAGTTCGTCGCCTCCGTCACCGCCAAGCGCCACTGTGACGTGTTTCCTGACAAACTGGGCGAGCAGAAATGTCGGGATCAGCGAACCGTCAGACAACGGCTCATCAAGCCATTTGCCGATCTCCGAGATCAGATCGCCCGCCGTTGTTGCCGAAAGCTTGTCTTCGTAATGCTCAGTATTGAGATGTTTGGCTACACGGCGAGCATATTTTGATTCGTCGAACGAATCTTCTTCGAAGCCGATGGAGAAGGTTTTCACCTTTTCTGTCGCGTGCTGCGTCGCGAAAGCAGCAACTGTTGATGAGTCAATGCCGCCGGAAAGCAGAATACCCAACGGCACATCCGAAACAAGCCGCATCCGTACCGCATCCGAAAGCAGGTCTCGTAGCTCATCGGCTTTTCCGCTTAGAGTTTCTTCTCTGCCTCCACGCGTCTCTGCGGGAGGTCTTCCGTTGGTGCGACCGCTTCGGAACCCAGTCGCTACCGCTCCTGGTTCTGACAAACCCCCAACCGCTCCCGGTTCTGACGGTTCGGCTTGCTCCGACCATGCAATATCCCAGTATCGCCGCGTTCGCACCTCGCCGTTTTCGACGACCAGAACATGCGCGGCGGGGAGTTTGTGGATGCCTTTATAGATCGAGATCGGAGCCGGGACGTAGTCGAAGGAGACGTAATGGCGCAGTGCGTTGAGATCGAGTTCAGGTTCGACCGCTGGGTGAGCGAGGATCGCTTTCGGTTCGGACGCCCAGATGAGTTTGCCGTCAAAGATTCCGTAATAAAGCGGCTTTTCGCCGAAGCGGTCGCGGGCGATGATGAGCTTTTTCCGACGCGAATCCCATAGCGAAAAGGCGTACATCCCGTTGACGTGATCAAGAAACGCGTCGCCGTATTTCTGGTAAAGGTGCGGCAATATCTCGGTGTCGGTTTTTGTGACGAACTTGAACCCTTCTTTCTCCAACTCGGCCCTGACCTCACGGTAGTTATACAGCTCGCCGTTCATCATCACGATGACCGACTTGTCCTCGCTGAACACCGGCTGGTCGCCCGTTTTCAAGTCAATGATCGACAACCGTCGCATCCCCAACGCGACCGTCTCGTCCGTCCACAACCCCTCCGAATCCGGCCCGCGATGCACGATCCTTTCACACATCGAGTGAAGCACCGCCTCGGCGCCGTGGTTTAGTTTAGTTATGTCCAGGTTGATCCAACCGGTGATACCGCACATTATCCGAAAGTTTTATGCGGCCAATTCGAGCAGTTCTTCCACTTCGTGTGCGAACGAGAGCGGTAGAAAATCTTCTTTGTCGCAAAAGACATTCTCTCCATTTTCATCGCGAACGAGAATGCCGGTTTCGCCAAACTTGACGAGGTACAGCTTGCGTGGGATCAGAAGCTTCGGATCATCCGACTCAAGGCAAACCGCCCACATCTCTACCGGCGCTTTTGGCGGTTCGGCTCTTTCTATCACGAACTCCCGCGATGGCTGCATTTTACCCTGCATGATCATCCCCGCCTCGACGATACTTGCCTTGAGTTCTTCAAATCGCTTTTCGTTCATTACCTCAACCACTCCTCAATTTTCGATCGGAGATTCTTGATCTCCACTTGTGACAGATCGTCTTTTTCGTTCTTCACATAAATATCAAGCATGAAAAACGTTTCTTTCGCTGCCGCAAAATAGTATATCACTCGCGAACCACCCCTCGTTCCCTTTCCTTTCGCCGCCTGCCGAATCTTTCTCAATCCACCGCTGCCTTTGATCAGATCGCCTGCATCCGGAAACTCGGACAATCGAATCTGCAATTTTTGATACTCTTCATCGGTCAATGCTTCAATGACCTTTTTCGTGAACTGATGGGTTTCTCGAAAACTGTAGTAGTCATTCTTCATTGAAACCATATAAGAGATCTTGAGTTGCGAATGCCGCGCCGCCTCGGCGTTGTGATTAAGGCTTGGTTGTGTCCAGGTTGATCCAACCCGCAATTCCGCACATTGAATTTATTCAAAGCTTATCCGGATTGGTTCTGGACTTAAGACTAAATTGATCATTCCTCGCCAGAATGCTCGATCAAAAACATCACCTTGATCAAGATAATAACCACGAGTAGGTTTTACTATAACGATGTCTTCAAAATTCAGATACGAACCACGCTTGTCATTTATGTACCGAACTCGGTCTCGGACAACAAACCAAATGGAGTAAAATTGGTGCTCATATCCATTACGAAAAAGAGATAGGGCGACTAAACTCTCCAAAGGCCAAACGCTCAATTCTAAGGTGAGACCGCCACTTTCCTTCTTGAAGGAGTAATCGACTTTGTACTCGTCAACTGTCGGAAGGACGCCCAGGCATTCAATAACCTGATAGTCACTCCATTTTAGATCATGCATATGTTAATCGCTGAAACCAACCCTTTCACGTATTGCATAGATCGCCTTGTCCTGCGATTCGTGATACGTCCTAACCAGCAATTCGGCCAGCAGGCCCATCAGGAAGAACTGCACTGATATAGCCAGCATTACGACCGTTATGACCGGCAGCGGCGTGAGGATGAAGGACGTGCCGTAGAATTTCAGGACGATTGCCCAGACGCCGGCGATCATGGCGAGTAGAAACGCGAGCATTCCGAACGTGCCGAAAACGTAGATCGGCTTCGTTTGATACGATGCCATGAATTTTATGGTCATCAGGTCAAAAATGACCTTGATCGTCCGAGAGATGCCGTATTTTGATTTGCCCATTGTGCGGGCGTGATGATCGACCGGGATCTCGGTGACGCGGGCACCGGCCCACGATGCGTAGATCGGAATGAAGCGGTGCATTTCGCCGTAGAGCCGCACGTCCTGGATCACTTCGCGGCGATATGCTTTAAGCGAACAGCCGTAATCGTGCAGCGGTACGCCGCCGATCCATGAGATAACGCGGTTGGCGATCTGCGACGGGATCTTTCGCGAAACCAGCTTGTCCTGCCGATTTTTTCGCCAACCGGAAACGACATCGTAGCCTTCATCCAGTTTGTCGAGCAGCCGTTTGATGTCCGCAGGATCGTTCTGTAAGTCGGCGTCCATCGGGATCAAAATATCGCCGCGGGCCGCGTCTATTCCGGCTGACATTGCGGCCGTTTGGCCGTAATTTCGGCGAAGCGAGATCACGCGGACACGGCTATCCGAAGCAGCGATCTCTTTCAATATCGCAAGGCTCTTATCCGTCGAACCGTCATCAACAAATATCACTTCGGCCGATTTGCCGAGGGCATCAAGCGCGGCCCTGATCTTTTCGTACATCGGGCGAAGATTTTCTTCTTCGTCCAACACGGGCAAAAATAGAGAAAGTTCGGGGGCGGAGGCTTGGGTTGTGATCTCAGTCGAATCCATTATTTGCACCAGCAAACCTAACAATTTACTCTTTCCGGAGAGGAAAATACAGTGGATGGGCTTTTTCGAGGCCCTGTGCGCACTTTTGGCGGATCTTTCTTTGCGCTCCTGGTGTCGTCACTCTGGTTTTTGGGTTCTGAAGATCTCTTCACCACAAAGGGCACGAAGGTGAAGACGCGAAGGGCACAAAAGGATCGAAACGGAACCACGGGACTTTTGAGCCAACGCGGACGATTGGTTAATATACAGAAGATCGAACGAAAGGCTTTGGAGGAAATAGATGGATCGACGGAGTTTCTTAGAGCTTCCGGTTGCCGGATTGCCGCTTCTGCTTGCCGGGACAGCTTCTTCGCAGAAAGGTGAAAGGTCTTCAACACTTCGCGTGAAGACGCCGGTCATTGTTTCAACCTGGGACAGCGGCATCACGGCAAACAATGGCGGCTGGCCTGTGCTCGCCAAAGGCGGAAGCCCGCTCGACGCGGTGGAGGCCGCGGGGCGCGCGAGCGAAGACGAGCCAAGCTGCTGCGTTGGCTTGGCCGCGTGGCCCGACCGCGATGGGCATGTGACGCTTGATGCATCGATAATGGACGGCGGCGGCGGATGCGGGGCTGTTTCTTTTCTCGAACGCATAAAACATCCGGTCTCGGTCGCGAGAAAGGTGATGGAAAATACGCCGCATGTGCTGCTTTCGGGCGAAGGAGCACAGCAGTTTGCGGTCGAAAGCGATTTTCCGCTTGAGGACGGAAAGCTTTCGGCGGAAGCTGAAAAAGAGTGGAAAAAATGGCTCGAAAAATCGAAGTACAAGCCTGAGATAAATATCGAAAACCGCAAACCGGTTTCGCAATTCGTTCCGCCGCCGTATCGTTTTGACGACGGTTCGTTCAATCACGACACGATGGCGACGGCCGCTTTAGATGCATCGGGGAAAATGGCGGCGATGGTAACGACAAGCGGCATGGCGTTCAAAATGCGCGGCCGCGTCGGCGATTCACCGATAATCGGTGCCGGAATGTTTGTTGATAACGAGGTTGGAGCGGCCGTTTCGTCCGGTGTCGGCGAAGAGGTCATACGCATTTGCGGGACGCACACGGTCGTCGAGCAAATGCGGCTTGGCGGAACACCTGAACAGGCATGCCGCGAAGCCGTTCGGCGCATTGTAAAGCGAGATCCGGCCAAGGCAAAAGAGATGCAGGTCGCGTTCCTCGCTTTATCAAATAAAGGCGAGATCGGTGCATTTGCGATCGCAAAAGGATTTACTTATGCGGTAACAAATTCTGATTGGCCAAAAGGGAAGATATTCGCCGCGAAGAGTTTATGGTGAGCGGGGATTTTACCACAGAGGCACAGAGGAGCTGAGATACAGAGAAGGCAAAGAACTATTTGGAAAGAATATTAAACGTAGTGACCGAACTAACCAACTGCTTTTCTCTGTGTCTCCGTGCCTCTGTGGTGAATTTTTATCAACGAAGCTGGTCTCCCGCGTTCACATGAAAATGCAGGTGTTTTGAATCCTGATATTCGCCGAGGTTTGTCAGTACACGGACGGCACCTTTTTCTGTCAAGACAATCGTCGCAACTCGTCTTGCGACATCCATCAACTCGATCAACAGATCGTTTTCGACCGTCAACAGCGAATCAACGTGCAACTTCGGAGCAACAACAATATGCGTTTCCCAAAAGGGCCGTGTGTGGTGAAAGGCAAGAACATTGTCGGTCTCGAACACTTTATCGACCAGCGTTTTACCGGAAAAAACTTCTTCGCAATAAAAGTCGGAGATCATTCTATTCTGGTTTGAACGCTTTGTTGTATTCGATAATACCTGTTTTGTTTTCAAGCGAACCTTTTATCAATTCTTTTACCAAGAAAGATTCGTCAGGAGCCGGAAACTCGCACGTAAAACCGAGCACTCCGGCCCGTGTGAATCCAAATCGCGGATAATAATTTGGATGTCCGATCAAGAACACAGCTGAGAATCCTTCATCGATTATCCACCCTAAACCCTTGGTTACGAGAGCTGACCCGACACCTTGATTCTGAAACTTTGGAAGTACGGCCATTGGCGCGAGCCCAAGAAAGTTTGATGCATTTCCGTTCAACGTCACCTCGCTGAATGCAATATGTCCAATGATCCGGTCATCAATTTCAGCAACGAACGCAAAATATGGGCGAACGTGCCGCATACGGTCAACCAACTCCGACTCTTCGGTCCCGCCGAATGCCAGGAAATTCAAATCGAATATCTGAGAAATATCGTGCTCTTCTTCTTTGCGGATCTTCATCACTCTTTTTTTGCAACTACAACGATAGAAACTCCAAACGGAAAATCAAGATTTTTCAGCCAAAAACGCTCTGCCGAAAAGATCTTGCCAAAAAGGCCGTTGAGTGCAGAGATATTTATGTTGTTTTCTGATTCGGGCTTGACTCCAGTGGCACGCATAAACAGTCGGCCGCCCAAAACCGGTGCGAAGAACGTGAAATTGGCGAAAGTCGCGCGTTCGACCGTGAAGCCGGCTTTCTCGATGCGTTCGACTATCTGCTTGCGGGTGTAGCGAATGCGGTGGTGCGAAATGTCGTCCTGAACGCCCCAGAGCCACATAAAGGCGGGCACAAAGATAAGCGAATATCCGCCCGCCTTTGTCACGCGATGCATTTCGGAGAGGCCCGCGGTGTCGTCGTCAAGATGTTCGACCACATCGAGTGCGGTTGTGATATCAAAAGCTTCGTCCGCGAAGGGAAGTGTTTCCGCAAGTCCCTTTTGCACGGTAAGGCCTTTCTTTCGGCAAAATTCCAAAGCATCGTCGGAGACATCGACGCCTTCCGCAACGCCAAACTGCGAAAGCATCTCAATATTCGCACCTGTCCCACACCCAACATCCAAAATGCGGAGTGCGGAATGCGGAGTGCGGAATTGTTGGACGATGGTCGTAAGAAATGACTCGAGAATAGCCCGCCGCCCAACAAACCACCAATGCGAATCCTCCACGCGATCCATGATCGCATAGGTGTGCTGCTGCATTTCCTGCGGAAGCGCGGTACTCATATATCCATTGTGCACAGTTGCTCATACATTTTAAACGTATGATTTAGTTAGCCCCAGATCTTCAGTGCGAGACAGCGTGCAAGACGCGTTCCAAGTTGAGGGTCGATGGTCTGTAGGACCCCGAGGTAATTGGTCGCCGACTCTCGGTCGCCAAGCTTCAGTGAAAGTAGGCCTGCATTGAAGAGAGCGAGTCCATTGTTTGGAAGAAGGGAAAGAGAACGCTTGTACATTTCCAAGGCTTCGCGGCGTTTGCCGTTGTCGCGAAGCAGATGGGCATACGCCATAATAATATTAGGCGAATCCGGTTTTAACTCGATCACTTTTGCATAGGCGGCAGACGCAAGATCGAATTCACTTCGCTCCGAGTAGATACCCGCCATGCCTAGATAGGCAGCAGGATTTTCCTTTTTGACCAACGACTTTTTGAATGCTTCGAGTGCTTGATCACGCTTCCCTGCCTCTGAGAGGGCTACACCTAGAACGTGATAGATCTGATCATCTTCAGGATCGAGAGCGTACAGTTCTTTTATGTACTTTTCCGCCTCGTCAATACGATTAATGAAGGCAAGCGCCTGCGCAAGCGCAATGCGGATTTTGACGTCTTTCGGTTTTGCCTCGGCCTCACGGACCATCGCAGGAATTTGGGGAGGTATACCCTGCCGGGCGCGAGCTACGTTGAGAAACATTTTGTAGAACTCATTATTTGGCTTTTGACGGACCGCTTCCTCAAACAAAGGAATCGCAGTTTCGAATTTTGCCTGCGACATTCGAGCCATCGCCAGCCCAACGAGGACATCCACATCTCCGGATCTAAGCTCGTTTGCGCGTGCGTAAACCGTCTCGGCGTCGACGGGCATATCAGCTTGGCTTAGTAAACTGCCTAGTTGACGATGAAACTCAAATTCAGATGGATACTTGGCGGTGAGCTCCCGAAGAATGGCAATAGCTTTGGAGCTCTTGCCGCGTCGTGATTCACTCATCGCAAGATAATAGTGAGCATATTTCAGGCGAGGATCATCCGAACCAGCCTTTGAGAAAGAATCGGCCGCCTCTTCGTGCTGCCCCAACTCGTAGAAGATCAAACCCATTGCGTAGTTCGCGAATGGATTCAACGGTTCTAAGCGCAATGCCGTCCGGGCTGAGGCGAGAGAGTCGACATCGCGGCCAAGGTATAAATACGCCTCGGCCAAAGCACCGCGATAACTTGCCGTCTCGGGACGCATGTTCACTAGCGATTGAAGGAGTATCGCAGCATCGGAATAGTTGCCAGCCAGGGCATTAAAATCGGCGGCAAAAGCAAGGATCACCTCACTTGTACGAAACTTAGCAACAGCCGTGTCGACGGCATTCCGAAGTTCGGCAGCGCTTCTGCCTGCAGTCTGCAAAACGACCAAGCGCGCCAACTGGGCCCTGTCAGAGGTTGGACTAAGTTTGATCCCTTCATCACATGACGCGATCGCTTCAGCGTGCTTTTTTTGAAGACTTAGTGCCTGACACAACGATGTGTGGAAAGAGCCGTCGGCCGGTGCAAGTTTAATAGCTGTTCGGAAAGCTACTTCTCCCTTCTCGTATCGCTTCAGAAGGAGCGAGGCGGTACCAATGTTTGCGAATGTTCCTGGCTGCTTTGGGTCAAGGCTCGCGCTTTTTTCAAAGGCATCGAGCGCTTGATCGAATGACTTGTTCGTCATTAATCGGATCCCTTCGTCAAAGTACCAACGGGCCGATCCAGAGTCGGAGGTTTGGGCATGCATCCCGATCACGGCCAGAGAGGCAAGGAATAATGCGAGAAAAAGTTTGCTCATAGTGGAGAGCCGCCGGCGCCGAGAAAACATTGGCGGTCCAGATGGGAATTGTAGATCAAAACAGGCCCAATGTCAGTCTATTTCATCACCAATCCCAATAATTCGCTGGCTCGCGGGCCTTGGTTGCCGTTGGGGTCTAGGCCGTAGCTTTCGTGGAGGCGGCGGTGGATGCCGGTGTCGCTGACGTAGCAAGGGCTGGTTGCAGCGTCGCGGCCGAGGATCATGAGGTCGAGGCCTTCATCTATATATTCGGGTTTGTTGATGCAGAGCATGTAGTCGCCCGATATTTTGTGGGCCTCGAGTTCGAGTTCGTAAAGCGTTGGGTCGAAAAGGCTTAACGGATTCACGTCGGCGTTCGAAAAGCTTGCGATGGTGCGGGCAAAATCGTAGGCATGACGGCCTTCGTGAACGAATGTTCCTTCGCAACCGCGTTGACCACCGGTGTCGATCGTTTCTTCAGCGATCGCGATGTATATCTCGCCGAGGGCTTCGCGCAGGCTCAGATGTTCCTCGGCGATGCGTTCGTTAGTTGCCCCGGGATCGATCAGGCCGGTCACACCCGACGCGTTCACCTGGCTGACCGGTGCGACGCGGACGAGCATGTTCGAATCAACGATCTGCCCGGCGATCACTTTCTGCAGATCGGTGCCGTGGGCGAGGATCGCATCAAACGCGGCCCTGACGGATTGGCGGTATTTTCGTTCGATCCCGTTGTCGAATTTCATAAGAGGGTTTGCCGCGAATCATCACGGATGATGCGGATGAAAGCAAAATCTGATCTGCGTTTTCCGCGTATATCCGCGGCTAAAGGATTCTTCCAAACCCGCACCAACTGTTTCGATTATGCCAGATTATTTCGACGTCTTTTGCCCCGATTTCCTCCCACCATTTCTCGAAATCGTCTTTGCCGATATAAAACGCCGTAGGGGCCACAAGATGATCGAAAACTATATTGTGATGCTCGCGCCAGCCGAAGGTGCCGAGATGGTTGAGATAATCATTATAAAAAAGCTTGCTTGCGATTGGCTTTGCGGCGATATTTGCCGGGCGGTAAACGAGCTTTGTGGTAAGAAAAAGGCTTAGTGTCGGAAGCTTTGAAAGCTGGTAAAGCATCGGCTGGCTGATCTTGGAAGTAAAGCCTTCGCGGACCGGGTTGACGTATTTTGTGATCCACTCATTGTTCTCGGCGCCATAGATCCAGGCGGAGATGCTGCCGCCCTTTTTCACCTTGCCGGCAAGCGAAAGGAACGCCTTTTTCGGGTCAGGAGTGTGGTGCAGAACACCAACGCTGAAGGCGTAGTCAAAAACCCTTTTGAACGGCAGCTTGAAAATATCGCATTGGACAATGTGCGCGTTCGGCAGGCTTCGGGTCAGGTCGAAGGCGGATTCGACCGCTTCGCCAAGGTCAATGCCGACAACCTCTTTGGCTCCCCATTCGGCGGCCAGCTTTGTGTGCCGGCCTTTGCCGCAGCCGCCCTCTAGGACGATCTTGCCGTCGAAGAACTCAGGCTTTACGGGCTGCAGCCAGCCAAGAAGCTGTTCGCTGTACCGCTCGTCTTCCTGGGTGAAATTCTTCCATTGCCAGCCAAAGTTGCCCGCCGTCGCGGCCTTGTCCGCTTCGACCTTGTCCATCTCGGCAAACCGCGGAACACCGCGCACTATTCTGTATTCCCGCTCGCATTTTTTGCAGCTGAGAACGCCTTCGATAATTTCCTTGCCTTCGTATCTGCCCGCGTTCGCCAGCAAAATATCGCCCCCGCAGGTCGGACAGGCGAGCAGGTCTAATAGTTTTTCTTTCACAATCCAAGACAGCGCCGTACGGCGCTTTCTACTTTCTCCAAAGTATTTTCTGCAAGTTTTCCGGCAGATTCGGCCGGGAAACGCCGACGGTCTATCGACCGAATTTGAAAACAAAGGAACACGGTCTCGATCGGCAAGCCGCTCTCGGCGGGAGAAACGCGAACATTGGTCGAAAACTCTCGTCGCACATTTTCACCCTTTATCCCAACGACCACCGTTACAACCGGCGGCAGGTTGTTGATGGCATCGACTGATAACACTAAAACAGGACGCCGGCCTGATTGCTCGCGTCCTTTTACGGGATCAAGATCTACGAAATATATATCGCCGCGTCCGATCATTCGGCCAGTCCGTCAAACTCTGTCGATCTGAAATCCAATTCGATCTCGCGTATTTCCCGACGGATATCTTGATCCACCGCCATCTGTGCGAGCTCTGATTCGAAATCAGGCACAGCAGCAGACTCCCGCCGAAGCTTATCCGAAAGCCTCGATAACAACTGACGCTGCTGGTCTATCGTCAGGCTCAGGATGCTGTTTTCGATCCGTAATAAAACCGCATCACTCATGGCTGACATTATAAACTATTTTTGATTTACCGCGTGATGCAAGGAACGCCATGAACGATGGAGCAGGTCGTCGATGCGGGCCCAGTCTTCTTCGGCGACGCTGCCTTGTTCGGCTTTTGTATCGCGTATTTCCATTGCCTCGGCACGGAGGTCGGCGTGTTTGGTGAACCGTTCGGGCGGCAGGCTATAAACGGCTGCTGCGGTTTCGGCGAGGGCCTTTGAAAGGCTGCCGGGCGGATAAGATTTTCGCTGGCGGTGGACGATCCACCATTCGAGTTCGAGTTTTGCTGCCTGATCTGCGTCAAAATCGGTCGTGCTGATATCGCGAATCGTGGCGTAGAAATTTTCGAGGTCGGGCAGGGCCTTTTCGTAATCCGTGCGGCTTTCACCGTCCTTAAAGACAAATGCGGCCTTTGCGGCCCGAAATGCCATCGTCTGCCGCCGCCAGAAGTTGAGCTTGTACTGCTTTTCGAGAAGTTCGGTCAGCTCAAAATAGAGTTTAAGCCGCTGCCGCGAATAATAAGACCGCCACATCGCCGTATCGAGCCGCGCCACTTCATCCGGATCGAAATCTCGGATATCGACCTTGTGCGGAATATAAAGATCGACCGCGGCCCAGATTGAAATAAGAACGGCACCGGTTACGATCACGGCCAGAATTCTTAACAGAAGTCGTCGCATTTGGATCAAGTCCCGGCTAAAGCCGGGGCTCCGACCTAATTTCGTATCGCAGCGATCTTGGATCTAAATTCTT
>JADYZI010000072.1 GCA_020853255.1 Acidobacteriota bacterium | reverse complement strand
GATCTGATGAGCATTTTTTATGTGATACACTGTTGCATACTTGATACATTTCGTGTATCATTTGTTTTGTTATGGTGTATATCGAAACGATCAATGTACGGCGAAATTGGGAAGTATGTCCGAGGGGAGCGGCGGAATCGCGTTGGACGTCGATGTACGCGTCGATAAACCGCTACGGCGACATCATCCTCAGCCGGGTAACGCACGAAGCGATGGTAAATCCCGATGCCTATCAACTTTTGTACGACCGCGAACGCGACGTCATCGGTCTAAGGCGGGCCAGGCTCGGCGTTGAGAAAAATGCGTTCCCGGCGCGTCCGCGTGGGAAACATGGCGGTGTGCGTATCCGCGGGCACAAGATGCTGCGCGAATTCGGCATCAAGATCGAAGGAACGCGCGTCTTTGACCGCTGCCAGATCGACAGACAAGGCGTGCTGATCCTCGACCTCGGCGACGCAAAGACCCTCGGCCGATAGAACCCGATCGCCCGGATCCATAGATCTTGGATCGCACATCGCGGCACACGCCATTCACAATTCACCATTCACAATTCACCATTCACTGATACTCTCTGTATGTTGATCGCTGCATACAATGCGTATAGCTTTGATCTGAAATGCTCAACCGCCCTCTCCTTGAGGCCTTCGGCAGCAGGATCCGAACTTTACGCACCGCCCGAAACCTCTCACAAGAAAAACTCGCCGAACTCACCGGCTTCCACCGCACCTACATCGGCATGGTCGAACGCGGCGAAAGGAACCTTTCCCTTTCGAATATCGGTGTTTTCGCAAGAGTTTTTGAGATGTCGGAAAGTGAGCTTCTCGATTTCGACAACTCGCGAGGTGAACGCTAGATGCCCGACCAATCGTTCACGATCACTCGCAGGAATAACGCGACTGAGAAGGAAGGAATCCAATATCTGGAATCTTTGAACGCGGGCTTTTTCTTTGTCGATAAGGACGAACGACGGCGAATCCTCGAACTGCTCGAACAGCCAAAGAATTTCTCGCGTTCGTTCGATATGGTTCTAATCCCGCGTCTCGCCGGCGCCGAGTTGACACTCGGCGCGATCGAGACGCACATTGGCGAGCTAACGCTCATTGAACTGAAATGCACTCGCGCATTTCTCCCAAATAACCCAAAAGGATTCTTCTTCGGAGCGACCCAAAACGAATTCGATTTCGGTGAACGCCTCGGCGACAAATTCCGCTTCTGCTTCGTCTGCCTGAACCCGGAATCACTGTCCCACGCAACCCTCACCGTCCCCGAACTCGAAGCAAAAATCCGCACAAAGAGAATTCAATATCAGATAAACCTTTAGTTAACGAGCAAATCACGATTGCATTCCCCAAGATTCGGTGGTACGTTGTAACGGAACTTCTCACATGTTCCCTTGACGGGAATAACTATAGTATGTCATTATGAAACTGGTTGGAAGGCCGATACTTGAAGATTTTGCAAAAGACCACGCCGACATTCGTGGTGCCATTAGGGCCTGGATCGACGAAATACTAGATGCAGATTGGAACACCCCAATGGATATAAAGAACAAGTATCCGGCAGCAAGTTTTTTAGCAGATAACACTGTTATCTTCAATATTAAGGGAAACAGATATAGATTGGTCGTCAAGGTTTCGTACAAGGTAGGAGTTGTCAAGGTTGAGAAAATTGGCACCCACGCCGAATACACAGAATGGTATTCATAAGGACAAAGCCATGCAGCTTGAGATAATCAAGACAGATTCCGCATATGCGGCCGCTCTCGATGAGATTGATCGGTTGATTGATTCCGATCCGGATCCTGATACGCCCGACGGAGGTCGGCTAGAATTGCTCGTTCATCTTGTTTCCAATTACGAGGAGCAAAGTTCGAGTCTGCCTGACAGCGATGCGGTGGAGTCGATTCTATTTCGTATGGACCAGATGGGCCTGAAACAGACCGACCTAGTGCCATATATTGGGAGTCGGAGCAAAGTGTCCGAAGTGCTTTCTAGGAAGCGACAATTGACGCTCTCAATGGTACAAGCTTTGAATTCCGGATTAGGCATTCCCGCTGACGTTCTGATTAAACCCACAACTTTAGTTACTGATGCAGAAGGAGAGGACTGGCTCAGATACCCGGCAAAGGAGATGTGCGCTCGCGGATGGATTCCGGTGGAATATAAGGAAGCCAAGGCTTCGATTGCAAGGCACATAAAGGTGTTCTTTGATTCTGTGGGTGGTTTAGATCGTGCCTACGGTTTGAATAAGACATCAAATCACGTGCGATCCGGCAGAGAAATGAACCGCTTCGCGCTTAGCGCATGGAGTGCTCGGATAATCCAGTTGGCCAAAGGTTGTCCGCCGCCAAGGAACTATGACAAGACCCTCCTGAATTTGGGGAAAATGCAGGAAATGGCTCGGCTGAGCGTCTTCCCGGACGGGCCACTTCGAGCACAGGCTGCGTTAAGGGAACTAGGTATTTCTTTGGTTGTTGAGCCCGCATTACCTCGAACATATCTTGATGGCTCAGCAATCCTCACCTTCGCAGAACACCCGATTATTGGTTTGACGCTTAGGTACGATCGGCTGGACAACTTCTGGTTTACGCTAATGCACGAATTGTCGCACCTGTACTTCCATGCCGACGTTGGGCGTAAGCATTTTTATGATGACCTGGACGTCAAACACCATGATGACCCTCTGGAAGTAGAGGCTGACGAGAGTGCAGCAGAGGCTCTAATTCCGTCTGAGAAGTGGGCCTCTAGTCCGGCTCGCGTCTTCCCCTCGAGGACTGCAATTCTTAGATTTGCCCAGCAGATTAAAGTTCATCCTGCTATTGTTGCTGGAAGAGTGAGAAAAGAAAGTAACACTTATCACGTCTATAACGATCTTGTTGGCCATGGTCGCGCTCGAGTTCTTTTTGGACTTACGTCGGAGGAAAATTAGATGCTCGCGAAGTCAGATTACGTCCCGATCCTGCGAGTGAAACGCGCCGAGATTGCGGCAGTTACAAACCTTGTCAATGAAGACTTTGCGCGGATAACTCCGTTCTTTGAAATGTGTGAGCATACTCTTGATGACAGGAAGTTGAAGTCATTCCGAGACTTAGACCCCGTAGAGTACCTTTGGGGCGTTCATCAAGACCTTGCCGGAGCATGTGGCAATCGTTCATATTTTATAGACTTTGGTAACGTAGAAGCTGCTTTTTCTCACTGTAGCAGACATCCCCTAGAAATCTTTTTCGAGTTAGCAGACTGGCACGCAATTCAAGATATAAAACCAGTTCCCGTTACAGGACTACGAAGATCCAACTCGCATCAGCAATCAATCCGAAGTGTACTGAATTCGAGGACAAAGGAGTTGTGCCTTCGTATTTCTCAAAAAGAAATACGAGAGCCAACCATGGATATAGAGCTCTTGTTATTGCTTCGAAACCTTTCGGTAGCTCCAGAACAGGTCCATCTTCTGATTGACCTCGAAGAAGTGAATGCTGATAGCTCATCCATCGAAGAAATTTGTGAGCGAATGCCGATGCTAAACAGATGGCTGTCTTTTGTCGTCGCTGGCGGATCATTCCCCCGCTTTCTCTCAGATCTCACCAAAAATGAAGAGCACGTGTTACCTCGCCAACATTGGCAGCGTTGGAGGACCGCCTTTGAGGAACAATCTAGGATCGAACGGCTCCCCACGTACTCTGACTACTCCATCCAATATCCCAAGCGACCGGCGCCGCTGCCATTTGTACCTAAGGTAAGTGCGAGCATTCGATACGCAGACCTTAATCATTGGATCATTATGCGAGGTGAATGGCTAGGTCGCGGGGCCAAGTTTGATCAATACTGGGGACTCGCGAACGCCTTGATGCATAGAGAGGAATTTTCGGGAGCCGATTTTTCGTTTGCAGATGAGTACATTGCTCGCATTGGAGGCCAGACCAAAGAGACCGGAAATGTAAGCACTTGGCTGACCGCTGGTATCAATCGTCATCTCACCCTCGTTGCCCGACAACTTGCTCAACTCTTCGCAGATCCGGTTTATTCAGCCAAAGGGCGCTTTGGACGGCTCTCTAGACCGGCTCTGCCAACCGCATGGAACAATAAAAGGATCACGCTCCCCGATTCGTTCGCGCAAGCCTATCTCTTTCCTGCGGAATAGAATGGGCCAGCCACAACTCGAGGGGTGGCCATTTTGACCAGATGAAGGCGGCGTCGGAGTCGTGGTCGGTGCTGAAGACGTCGCTGTGGGTGAGGCCGTGCCAGAGTTCGTCATCGGCGTAGCCGAGGGCGCGGACGTCGAGGAGTTCGGGGCCGTCGCCGGCGTAGCCGTCGAAAAAGAGCATCGCGGCCTCGCCGCGAGTGAGCGGGATGCCGCCGCCCGCACCGTTTCGCGGGCGGGCAAGGATCGTTTTTACCACGTCTGAGTATTCAGGTTTCATCACCAAAAAGCGTAAGCCGCGTCCGGGAAATAGTCCAAAATCGAATACCCGTGAATCGTGAATGGTGAATCGTCGCTGACGCGACGGGGTGTGTTGGTGGCGTCGGTCCGTGGGTTGCACCCACGGCTACATTGATGCGGCCGCTACGCGGCGAAGAGAAAGGCGGCTTCTTCAACGGATGCGGTCGATGGCGGTGAGGACGTTGGCGACGGGAACGGAGAGGATGCAGCGTGGTTCGCCGAATTCGCAGCAGATGTCGCCCGGGCAAGGCTGGCACGCGAACTCTTCGAAGACGATCTCGCTTGGGGCCTGCGTCCAAGGCCGCCAGTGCACGCGGTTCGACGAACCGAAGATCACGACGGACGGCGTCCCGACGGCGGCCGCAATGTGTGCGATGCCGGAATCGTTCCCGACGAAAACGTCGGCTCGGCGTGCAAGCGCGGTCAGTTCGGGCAGGCTGAGGTCGGTGAACGACGCGATCTCGCATTTTGCCGCACGCTGCACCGACGCGAGCGTCGCGGCCTCGTCCGCGGCGGCAACGGCCGACACACGAAAGCCTTTTGAAGCGAGGTGTTCGGCGGCACGGGCGAAATTCTCCGCGGGCCACTGTTTTGTCTCGTATGCCGCCGCCGGATGGAGTAGCGCGACCCTTTCGGATGTATCAAGCCGGCGGGCGACCGAGGCTTCGGCTTCGGCGTTCGCGGGCAGCGACGTCGGTTCGCTGCGGTCGATCTTGATGCCCGCAAGGCCGATCAACGCAAGCTGCTGCTCGACGGAATGAAGCTCGGTCGTGCCCCAAAGATCGGCGGGCGAACCGTAAAGATGTGTGTATGTCCGAGGGAAACGATAATGCGAAAAACCGAGGCGATATTTGGCAAGCGTCGCGGCCGTGAGCGTCGAGCTGGTCGAGCCGCCGTGCAGGTTTATGACCGCGTCATAACGCCGCTTTTTGAGCCTTGCGGCAGCCCTTAGACGCGTTGCGGCGTCCGCACCGATGCTTTGTATGCCGACGCCTTCAAAGCCCGCAAGGAGCGGTGCGACCCACGATTCGAGCGCGATATCGATCTCAGCGTGAGGCATCTCCCGCCGAAGCGTCGATAGAACGGGCGTCGCAAGCACCGTGTCGCCGATAGAACGCAGGCGGATCACGAGTATGCGACGCACGGATTCCCAGTCGATCTGTTCGTTCTTTGCCAATTTACGGTCTTGGATCGGCCTATTTCCCGGCCGCGGCCTCTTCGACGAGCATTACGGGAATGTCATCGCGGACAGGATAGACGAGCGAGCACTCGGGGTTGACGCACTTCAGGGCATCTTCGCCCTGCAGCTCGACCTTTGACTTGCATTTCGGACAGCGGAGTATCTCCACTAACTCAGGACTGACAGCCATATTTTGATCATTTTCTCCCGACACGAATATTTTTCTACGATTTTAACCCGTAGAGGAGTAAAGTCGGAATGTCGGGAGGCAAATATGAAAGTTATATCAAAGGCGCTTGGTGCGATCGTCCTGATCTTTGCGGTACTGTCATGCAGTTCGATCGGGCGTATGGCCGAAAAGCAGGTCGAGAAGCAGTTGGACAAAGGAATGAAAACGACCAAGGTCGATTCACTATGGCAGGACGTGCCGAAAATGGACGGGCTCGGCGAATCGCTTAACGATCAAATACCTTTAACGGTGAATATCATTCTACGCGGCTTCGTGAACCTCGTGTTCGCGGGTATGAACCAGGATGACAAGAACAAGGGAGGCGATCAGGAACACAACCCCGTTTCGGTTGACTTCATCTTTTTCGAGTATAAGGGGACTGATCTCGATATCGATAAATTCTACACTGCGGAAAGAATGAAGGCGGCCGGAAACTGGGATCTAAAAGAGGGTATGGATAAGCCTTGTCTTGACGGCGGAGCAGAAGGCGCGATGGGCCATGCCTGCATCTTTCAAAAGCTCGAGAACGGCAAGCAACAGGGCCTAATAATCCTGTACGTCCCGAATACAGACAAGAATAAGAAAGATGACGACCCAACGGCCTCTATCTACTTTTTTAGGGCGTCCACGGATCCGATGAACGCCCCTGTTCAGAAGAAATAGTTAGGCCGCGGCCTCGACCTTTGCTCCGCATTCCGGGCAGAATTTTGCACCGGGAGCGAGTTCCTGCTGGCAGCCTGTGCACTTCTGCTTTTCTTGCGAAGAGGTGTGTGTGGAACCCTATTCTTCCTCCATAGTCACCTGGAGCATGGTGCCCTCGATCGTAAAGGACCGTTCTTCTCCTTTCGGATTCCTGATCGCGTATATGGTCGCCTCACTTATAGCAAACTCGCCATGCTCCGGCGATGGAAGGGAAAAGGATCGACCGCGACGGTCGCCCCGCAGTTTGATCTCTATCGAGTTATCAAGCGTAAAGCCGTTTCGTTCCGGCCCATTGGGACCGACCACCAGGCTTGAGGTCAAGCTCGTTGAGTACACGAAGTCTGCATCGCGAAACTCCACGATCGATATAGCCTTTCCCGGCCATAGAATTCGTACATCGCGCGTAAAGAACGGCTGCGGTCCAAAAAATCCCCGACCTACGACAAAGAAGGCCTGCAGGTCATTCATCGGGTCTTTTACCGAGATCAATAGCTTACTCAGCATATCTGGCCCCCGACGTGCAAAACTAAAGAAAAACAAGTTACTCTTCGGAAGTTCGAAGGTCTCTCCCGTACCTGGTTGGCCCGTATCGGTAAGCAGTTGATTCATCCGACCGATCGTTTCCCCACCGGGAAATACCCGTCGATCGGCGCCCGGCCATCCAAATTGCTTTAGCTGGAACGTCTGAATTGCCGTCAACAGCTTTTCCGACATTATGCCTGTGCTTTCGTCTAGCTGCTTGTCCGGCGGCGCCCCTTTCACACCACCATCAGCGACCGAGATCCTGTTCAGCCCATTTGCGATGGTCTTAACATCGCCCGGCAAATTCGGATATTGGCCGATCGGACCGACTTTATTTGAAATCGAGATTCCCATGAGCTTACGCCTCCTAAAAATTGACACATGGGAGTGAGTAAATGAAACATGAGACGAATTAAAGGCCGGTCTTTTGCACAAAAACATTGTCATTTCCTTGACAAAGCTTCGTGAAAGACCGGCCTGAGCGCGAGATTGATACTCGTAGAAGGTGTGCTCGCAGCCTGTGAAACTAGGATGCCGCTTCCGTCTTTGTGCCACACTCGGGGCAGAATTTCGCTCCCGGAGTGAGTTCTTGCTGGCAGCCTGTGCACTTCTGCTTTTCCTGCGAAGAGCCGCATTCTGAGCAGAACTTTGCACCTTCGCGAAGCTGCGCGCCGCACTTGATGCACGGAACCTTTGCGACCTCGATCTTCGAGCCGCACTCGGCGCAGAATTTCGCCGCAGCCGCATTCGGCTTGCCGCAGTCCGGACACGCGACGGTCGCCGCGACCGGAACCGCACCGCCCGGAGCAGCCTGTCCGCCCGGCGTGCCCATTCCGAAGGCGTTCGCCATCTGGCCGCCGACAGCAAAGCCTGCTCCGAGGCCTGCACCAAGCCCTGCACCGCCGCCTTCGTTCTGAGCGGCATCGCGAAGGGCGTCGGCCGCCTGGAATTGCATATATTTCTGTGCGTCGCCAAGAGCGCCCATCGAAGCACGCTTGTCCATCGCCGCTTCGACCTCTTCGGGAAGCGAGATGTTCTCGACGTAGAATTTGACGACCTCAAGGCCCCACGAAGAGAAATCCTGGTTGATGACGCCGCGGATCTTCTCGCCGAGCTCTTTGTATTGCGAAGCAAGGTCGAGAGCCGGGATCTTCAGTTCGCCGAGAGCATCGGAGAATTCCGTAACGACCGAACGCTTCAATTGGCCTTCGATATCCTCGGTCTGGAATTGTGCGTTCGTACCCGCGATCTCACGTATGAAGGCCGCCGGATCCGAAACGCGCAGGCTGTATCCGCCGAATGCACGCAGGCGGACGATGCCGAAATCCGCATCGCGAAGCATTATCGGGTTCGACGTGCCCCACTTCATATCCGAGAATTGCTTCGTATTGACGAAATAGACCTCGGATTTGAACGGCGAGTTGAAGCCGTATTTCCAGGCACCGAGCTTGGTCAGGATCGGCGTGTTCCCGCCGTCGATCTCATATTTGCCGGGAGTAAAGACATCCGCGACCTGGCCTTCGTGTACGAAGACCGCCGCCTGCGATTCGCGAACGATGAGCTGAGCCCCGTTCTTTATCTCCTGTCCGGCGACCGGAAATCGATACACCAAGGTATCGCCCGTGTCATCGAGCCACTCGATGACCTCAATGAACTGATTCAATGCCGCTT
>JADYZI010000071.1 GCA_020853255.1 Acidobacteriota bacterium | reverse complement strand
TGAATCCGAAACTGCCGCGTTCGCGGAATTTGTTTCGCTAGCAACCGTATTCGCGACATTTACGTTGTCAACGCGTTGCGAATTTGTCCCGCTAGTACATGCCGTAAAAAAGACGGCAATAGTTGAAATTATTAAAACGGTTCCCAAAATAAATATTTTTCTCATATTCCTTTTCCTTAATCACTTGGTGGCCAAGTAGTAAATCCAGAAAGAATCTTTGTCCGCGATCACCTGATCGCCCTTCATGTTGTATGCCTTGACATCCGACATACCGGTATCTTCAAGCTGCTTGATCTGTCGGCTGACGTTAATGTAATAAACGAGCAGCGAAAAACGGTGGTCTTGATCATTGACGATGCCGTATTCGTCATTGAAAACCTCGTGTTTTCTCATCCGCAGATGACGTGGCAAAAAGAAGACGTACGAAAGTAGATTCTTTACGAACGATAAATTGAATTTAGGTTCAGTAAGCCAATACGGTTTTCTAAAGTGTCGGTAATCGCGATTATGGCTCGAAAACATTATCATTCCGCCTTTTTTCAGTACGCGATTCATTTCGTTTAGTATTCTTATCCGGTCTTCGTGCAAGACGACATCAATACCGTTGTAAGAAAATAGGACAAAATCAAAGGCCTCATCATTGAACTCGCCCAAATCTCTGGCATCACCGACAATGAAAGTGCCAGTCGGATATTTTTTCTTAACCCGGTCGATAAATTCCGGCACATAATCAATGCCCGTATAAGCAGAAGCACGCGGTAACAAGTATTGAGTTGTTCTACCTCCGCCTACTCCGATATCCAAAATTCTTGCCTTCTCGATTTTCGAAGACAGATGTTCAAAAAGTCCCTTCTCAGCAGGGAAAAGTTCCGTGAGTCCGTCATAGTAATCGAGCACTTTGGCATTCGCGTAAGTCTTTCGATTTATCGAGACAATTTCCGATTGTTCGTTCATTTCATGGGCTGTACCCGTAACTCACTCCCCCGCCTGAGTAGTCCGTAGCTGATAAACTCCTTCGATAACGACTCGATCGCCCTCTTTTAATCCTGATACGATCTCGTAGAAATCCGCACCTTCCGCTCCGAGTGCGACCTGACGCTTCTCGAACGTCTCCCCGCCGTCGAAGATAAACACAAAAGTCTCTGCCTGCTCACGAACTACCGCTGACTTCGGCACGGCCAGAACTTGCCTGTTGCCGCTCGTGTCGATCGTGATCTCGATAAAATTGCCATCCTTGAGACGGTTGAAAGGATTCTTGACCTCATATATGACCGGCACGGTCCGCGTCTGGTCATTTACGGTTTGCCCGATCGAGACCAGGCGTCCGTCACCGTCAGCCGTACCGATCGTGTAAACCTCTCCGAGCAAAGCCGAAGATGTGAAACTTGCTCTCGTGGATTCGCGAATCGTCGCGAGATCTTTCTCAAAAACCTGAGCTTCTAAAAGGACGGTGGACAAATTCACGACGTTCAGTAACTCGGCTCCGCTCGCGACCTGCTGGCCGCTCGTGGCTTTGATCTGGTCGATTATCCCCGTTATGGGCGAAATCAAAGGGAAATTTCGAGACGGTTGTCTGACGGTAGGCGAGCGGAAAATAGCCTGCCCTGCCTGAGCCGATTTGATCTGGTCGCACAATAAAATAACCTGCTTATCGGCTGCAGCTACCTCATCGTCGATGACATTAACGGCTGTTTGAGCTTCTTCGACACGTTTTCGAGGCACTGCACCAACCTCAAGAAGATTCTGCGACCTTCGAAGTTCACGCTGCGCCTGAGCGAGACGCGTCCTTGCCTGGTCCGCAGTGGCACGTGTCTGTGCTTGCTGCGACTGTAGCGAAAGGACCGTATTTCGCAGTTCCAACTTTCGAGCCTCGACCTCCCGCTGCTGCGCCTCGACATCAAGTCTTTGCGACTCAAGCTCGGTCTGTCCCGAAACGTCAAGAACCTGTTCAACGTATCCGATCTGTTCGCCGCGACCGACGGCAGAACCCAAAGCCACCGCCTGATTAAGCACGATCCTTCCCGGCACTTGTGCAGTAACCACACCTTTGGCGTCCGGTCGAGGCCTAACCACGCCTGTGGTTTTCAGGCCGCTAGTGATTTGCCTTGTGTCGATCAACTGGGTCTTTATCCCAAAAAGTAGCTGGGATTCTTTCGGCAAGGTGATCGTCGTACCTTTCGGTAATTCGTTTACCGCCGCCGTTGAAAAAGCATCGGACGGAATCGCCGCCGTTTCGCGGGTCTGAGAAGGCGGAAGAAGATACGCCAAGGCAACCGCACCCAATAGAAACACCGTGAGAACAACCGCACCTGCCGGTGCTAATCGCCGAAAAGACGCATCCCCTTTTCTTTTTAAAGCATAAAAGACGACGGCAAACGAGACACCCGAAAGTACAAGCAGAACCAGGAGGCCGATCCAAAAGGACTTGCGAATAGGTGCTCGAGATACCGTGACAGGAAAATCGGCCGAAAACGTACGCTTGTCTTCGGTGGTTATCGCAACAACCAACTTGTAATCGCCCGAGCTGTCGAACTGGTAGGAACTTCGGTATAAGCCGCCCGGCTCTTCCGTCGCCGCGATATTCCCGGCAATCACCGCACCGTCAGGTCTTGTGATGCTAAACACGACAGCGGCCTTTTCGACCGGCAGCGGCCCCGAACCGAACCCGCCCTGAACCGTTTCGCTTAGCGAAACAATTACATGCCCCGTTTCACCTGAGCGCGGATCGCCAGGAAGCCGTTTCATAATGACAGTCAGTTCGCCGCTGTCGTTCTTCACATTCCGTTCAGAGGTGATCGTCGAGATCGCACCTGACGCCGTTCCTGCGGGTGCTTGTCCGTTCACAGCCAAGGCTGTCATGAGACACAGAGCGACGACCCACAAGTCGGCAAAGGACGATATACGAAATCGCCTCACCCCGGGACAACCGGAACGATCCCTTAGCACTAAGTTTTTGATCGACCTATCCATTAATGTGTGTGTGCCTTGCCGTACAGAGCCTGCATCGACAGAACGTCGATCCTTATGGCGTCAGTGATTGCTTTTGCCAGATCATCCTTCGCACCGTTTGCCTTGATATCAGCCCCTAGTAGCAGATCGTCATCATGGCCCTTTCCTGCAAACTGGCTGAGAAAACCGGCCGGCACGCCTTCCGCCTTGATCTCTTTGATATAAGGCGACCCGTCTTTGTTCTCATATATAACCATGATCTCTTTACCGGCCGCCTTGACGATCGTGACCGATCCGACCTGCGTTTTTGTGCCGCTGGCGGTGGAAAAACCCGGATAGGAATGATGATCTTTTTCGGTGACTTTTCCGCCCGTATCTTTTTCGATAGATGCGATCTGAGCGTCGGTTAACTCCTTGTGCATGGCCGTAAATGTCTGGGCGCTAGGAAGCGCCGCTTTGACCGAGGCCGGAATCTCGTCTGCTTTCGCTGGCGCGGCAGCGTTGTTTGCTGCAATCGAGTTCGCGGGCGCTTTGTTCGCAGTAGCTGTGTTGGCGGCGGGGTTTGTCGTTCCACCGGAACACGCTAGTGACAACAGGCTCGCGGTAAGTGCAATTACGAATATGAATATTTTCATTTTTTCTCCTCTTCTATTCTTGGTTTGGTCGATTTTAGTGATCCGATACGTTCGGCTTTAGCATCGTTGATCGACTTCAAAAATTCTTCCCTGTTAAACTGGCTCGGCACCGTTTTCGTATCAGGCAGTACAGATGTCGATCCAGGCATGAACGCGGATGGCGGCAGGGCCGCACCAACTGCTGCTTCGAGGGCTGTCAAGGTCGTGTAGTATTCTTCCAAAGCCCGGTTGTAATTCGTGACGTTCTCATTCAAACGTCGCTGTTCGTTAACGACCTCAAACACCGAAAACTCGCCCGCATTATATGCAGCCCGAACCGTCTGTAGATTTGCCTCGGCTCGCGGCAGGATCTGAGTTGTGTACAGCACAAGCTTTTCCGCCGCCGCCCGATACTGGCCGTAAGCAACTGCAACATCGCGGCGAATCGTCGCCTCTAAAAATTCGCGTGTTCGCACCGCCTGAACCTGTTCACCGACAGCAGAGGCAATTCCGCCCTGATTACGGTTGGATACGGGAAGATCGATCGACACGCCTAATGTAAGTTCGTTGTCGCGACTGTTGATAATTCCGCCGCCGGCTGATGCAGGTAGGTCGGTAAATGCTTTGGTGCGTGAAAAACGCACTGATGGCGTAATGTCCGGAGCCGCCTGAGCCCGGGCCAAGTCCAGCCTCGCGGTTCCCAGCCGCTCGCCGATCCGCGCAGCCTGCAAGTCGGAGCGATCGCTTAACGCCTTTTGGGTAAGTTCGCTAAGACCCAGATCGAGTCGCGGAGGCCGATCGGACTGAGGCGCCAAGCGAAGCGGTTCTGCGACATCTGCTCCGATCAACGTTCGAATTCTTAATAAGGCCGTCTCCAATTCGTTTCTTGCTTCGATCCTTTGAATCTTTAGGCGGTCGCTTTCGACTCGGACTAAATTCAGGTCGAGCGGTGCGACATCGCCCTCGTTTAAGCGTGCTTCCGTCACCCGAACCAGTTCCGCGTCAGCGGCCAGAAGTCTTTCTAGTACATCGAGTTGCCGCGCGGCTGATATAGCACGCGCGTAATCGCGGCGAATTTCGACCGCGATATTCCGTTCGATAGCGGCGATCTCGGCACGAACCTGTTGGAGTTCGAGTTCCGCGACGGTACGCCGCTTTCCACGTTTGCCTCCAAGCTCGAAAGGTTGAGCCAGCGCGGCCGAAAAGTCATACTCGCTTTCGCCGCCCAAGAAACGCGGGCTGCCGTATTCGGTGCTAAAGACCGGATTTGGCCGAAGTCCGGCTTGAACCAGGCGCCCCTCGGCGATCACCAGTCGCTGCCGCGCCGCAAGCAGATCCGCCCGACGGCTGCCCGCACTTTCAACAAGCCGCTCGACACTCAAACCATCTTGGCCAATGTATTGAAGCGACGGGGCCGGAGTCGGAACGTGCGAGGTATCAGTTTGCTGGGCCAATGCCGAATGAAAACTGCCAAAAAAGAGGACGGCTAACCCGAGCTTCGCTGAATACTCACCTATGATCGCTAAAATATTCCTTATGCCCATGGAGTGTTGGTAAACGATGTTCGCGAGATTCTTACGCAGAAAGTGCTTCCTCGTTAACTCCAGGGCCGGCGGCGAAACGCCACACGAAATACACAAGCCCGAAAAGCAAAATTATTACAAGCAAAAAGACAACGCCGATCACCAATTGCGTGAACCAGGACGTTTCGCCCTCGGCAGTTAGCGCGGGCGGCTTTACTTCGATACCGGAAAAAGTGGCGGTGTCGGTTTCGCCGTCGTGCGACACGTTAGCTCGCATCTTGTAAACACCGGACGGCATCGCCGGAAAGGTCACGCTGTATGTGCCCGCCTGTTCGCCTGCCGCAACGGTCGCATTAAAGACGGTACCGTTCGCCGATTCGACCTCGACCTTGGCATCGACAGCCTTGAAAGGTTCGTTGGTCTCAAATTTCGTGATAAAAAGCAGCCCGGTCGTAGCCTTGTCGGGCTCCATTGCGGGGTGCTTTACCATTAGCTCGAGTTCACCCAAACGAGTCGAATGGGATACAACGCCCTTCGCGTTCGCCGTTGACTTTGGCTTCGCATCACCATGATCCTCGCCACCATGGGCAAGCATCGCGGTAGGCGAGACAACCGTGAACAGGACGCTACCCAGAATAAAAAATCCAATATATCGCGCGATCTGACCTCTCATATACCGAGAGGTAAGGGCAATAGCTGTACCACTCGGTTTATTCGATGTTTATTGGGTTTAACGCGAGTGTTCGACCAGGCGATGCGGCCATGATGTGTAATAAGAGACAGGAGTTGTCTGTTAACAAACACCAACGGCGGGAAGGCGGAGAATTGTTTACAAAAAGCTAGCTGATTTTAAGAACGCAACAGTCGTTCTCTTCTGTCAAAAAGTGAAACACCGCTCGGTCAGTCCATTCGCCGAAATTCTCGACTGGTTGGTCGGCATCGAATAAACGGCAAAGTGTTAGCCGGATTCTGTGATTTCAAACACGTCATCCTACTGAAAGCTGATCACTTCCGAAAAAGGATTTTTTCTAGATCTTCGGGAATCGGCATCGGTTTGAAAAACCATACATTTGCACCGCCGGTGTTGCCTTTAGGATAAATGCCAAATGGCGTTTTGGTGGATGCTCCGATGATTCGCACGATCTGTCCCCAAATCTCCCGGGGCGAATGCTGTTTTATCGCGAGCTTAAACATCCGCCAATGAATGCATGTGTGCAGATAGGTCGAAGTCTGTCCTAGAACGTGGGCGCGTTCTAGGTGATAGAACGCAGAACGATAATCGCCGCTCACTTCAAGTGATTCTGCCTGAGCTAATTCGTGCACGATCGCGGTGGTCAATACCTTGTTGTTTTGTTCTTTCATTTGATCTTCTTTTGATTAGTCCGACGCTCCGATCTCTTTCCAAATAACACTGCCACGAAAACCAACAAGGCAATTATCAGCAAGCTGGCAACCACAAAAATTATAAACTGGTGTTGCGTAAAAAGATGAAAAAAGTCCGTTTCCTGTTCCATACCATTTTTATAGATGTGCTTCGTGACACGCGAAATCGGCGCGTTCTGTCTGAGCCGTCACGTGGGCGATCTTAAATTAGCCCGTGCATGATTCATGGACACGCTGCAAAACTTCGTCGTGTTCGGCACCGTCTGGGTCATCGTGAGCACTAGTTTCAACTGGACCAAAAGGACCGGCGTGTTGACCACGCCGCGGATCGCCGCAACCTTGAGCATTTCGACGCAATAGGCTTTAAGCGGATTGCGGACGCTCGAATTAGAGAATGTGGACAGATTTTTTTACGGACAACTCTGGCGTAAATCCGAGCAGATTCATAAGCCGTACGTTCTATGTGAAGAAGTTGCCCTAAACGCGACTTTGGCTCGCTCCACCATGGTAATTCAAAAACGCATTTTTTTTGGCCGGTACTTTTTACGCCTGTTGGCCACAAATGCTCGCGCTTTTTTGCGATTCAACCCAGCGGCTTTTATGTCGCGTTTTGAAAATCTAAAGCGCTTTGTGGCGACCCTTGATAGGAAATAGAGTGAAGTCGTCAGAACAATCGCGACCAAGACCGTCACCCAAAATGTCGCGGACTTAGTCATCGCGTTTTTTACTCATATCTTCGATATTGACATTCGCACCCCCAAAATGACTTTCGATATCGGCGTCGTTAATAACATGTACACCGAAAACTTCTTTGATGTTTTCAGTTTTACGTTCCTTTTTCCGCTTGCGGGAAGTAGAAGGAAGAGACAGTTTGTCGGTCCGTTTTCTGATTTGATTCATTTTCGTCATTTCCACAACAATACCTGGCATACTGAAAGAAGATTATTTGAATTTGAGAAGTTGCAAACTGTTCAAGATCACTAAAATTGTCACGCCTACATCGGCGAATATAGCTAACGCTAAGCCGCTCAAACCCAAGATGGCGAGGACGACAAACAGCAGCTTAGTAAGCACTGCTGCGGCGGTATTGATCCTGATCGTCGAGATCGTTTTGCGCCCGAGGCGAACAAGATATGGGATGAGTTCCAGCCGATCGTTGAGTATAGCGATCGAAGCGGCCTCGATTGCTGTGTCACTACCAGCCGCTCCCATCGCGATGCCGACGTTTGAGAGGGCAAGTGCGGGAGCATCGTTGACACCGTCCCCGACCATCGCCACGGCCCCGTATTCTTTAAGAAGGTCATTTATCGCTTCAGCTTTGTCTTGGGGAAGCATCTCTGCCCGGACCACGTCGATACCGACTAGCGCGGCGACAGCATCCGCCGGAGCTTTGTTATCGCCGGTAAGCATCACCGTTTCAATACCCAATTTCCGAAGATCGCTAACGGTTTGTTTTCCCTCCGGCTTTAGTTCATCTGTCAGAGCGATCACGCCCTCGACACCGCCGTTGCTGCTCACGACGATCGAGGTTTTACCTTCGAGTTGAAGAGCCGCGACCGTTGCCACAACCTCCTCTTGAACGGCATGCTCTTCGCTGATGAAAGGCAGTTTGCCGATGCAGTGATGCTTGTCATAACAGACCACGCAGTCGGCCTGAGCGCCTTTGCCCATAACGGCCTGAAAATTCTCGACGCGGTGAATCTCGATCTTTTCCTCGCGAGCAGCATCGACGATCGCCTGAGCAAGCGGATGCTCTGAGTAAGTTTCAATGCCGGCTGAGCAGGCTAGCAGATGTTCCCGCGTGGTATCGCCGAAGGGAATGACATCCGTGACCTTCGGCTTACCGTAAGTTAGCGTTCTTGTCTTGTCCATCGCGATGGCTTTGACCTGACCGATGGCCTCGATATACTTGCCGCCTTTGATCAGTGCTCCCCGTGCGGATGCGCTTCCAATGGCGGCGTAAATCGAAATCGGCGTACTTATTACAAGAGCGCAGGGGCAAGCGATGACGAGAATCGTGATCGCCTTTTCGAACCAAGGATTGAACGGCTGGCCAAACACTATTGTCGGAACAGCAACAAGCAGAACAGCTATGAAAATGATCGACGGCGTGTAATAGCCCGCAAAGGTTTCGATAAACTTCTGAGTTTCAGCCTTTGTTTTCGTCGCGGCAAAGGTCGTTTCGATAATTTTGGCAAGAGTGGAATCCTTTGCGAGCTTTGTGACCTTTGCTTCCAGATAGCCCTGCAAGTTCAACGTTCCGGCAAAGACGAGGTCGCCCGCGTGTTTGTCCTTGGGAAGCGGCTCGCCCGTGATTGTCGATTCGTCAACCGACGACGAGCCAACGACGACTTCAGCATCCATTGGGATCATGTCCGAAGGCTTTAGAACCAAGATGTCCCCGGTGTTTATGTCCGCCAGAGGAACGTCGCTGATTTGGCCGTCCGCCCCCTTGATCGAAGCGGTCTTCGGAGCGCGGTCAACCAAAGCCTGCAAGGCGGATTTGCTCGTGGCAATGCCAAATTTCTCGAGCGTCTCGCCCAACGTGAAAAGCACGACCACAACAGCAGCTTCCGGATACTCGCCCAAGTAAAATGCTCCGACAACGGCGATCGTCATCAGGAGGTTGATGCTCTTAAAATTAACTTTTGAAAGCGCCTGAAGTCCGCTCCACAGGGTTCGCCAGCCGATAGCCAAAATAATAGCCGCAAAGAACACTGCGGCGACCGGCCGCGAATATCTCTCGCCGACCAGATAAGCAAATACATCGATATTCGCAAGCGAAAGAAACTCGAATACGCCCACCAACGCCACGCTCGCCAGCATCCAGCGAAACTTCGAATCCTGCCAAAGCGAACCTGTCTCGGGTACTTCCATATAATTACCTCGCCGCCTTATTGCTCACAAAACCGCCTCCCGGCTCGTTCCCACCGATTGGTGATATCGATTCATTGTAAACCGCCTTAGCCCCTCATATTGTCGTTGTCAAGAACAACATTGTTCTCCCCGGCTAGAACTGACACGGGCAGGCTCCAATAAGTTGTCTGCTTACCAAATCTGTAATATCCAAACAAAAAGTAATCGCCTGCAGTAACACCTTCGAATCTCGCTTTCCCATCAAAACCGGTTGTTGCCCGACCACCAGAGGCAGCCTCGATCGATTTTCTTACAGCAATTGCAAAGTTTGGTGTCAAACTTCCGTCCATATACAAGACCGCTCCGTACATGCTCCACTTGTCGAGCGTCTCGTTTCCGCCGAAGCTAGAATTGTCAGCATTATACGCATCGAGATGGGCTTGCGTCAGGATGACTTTGGTTGGGTCTTCCTTTAACAGGTAGAAGGTCGCCCGTCCGACAGGTTTGACGTCCCCACTATTAAATACCAGACCCGCTTCTAGATCGATGTTTCCCCTCTTTGTTGAGGCCATACTAAGAGGCACTGTCTTTGTAGAAGTTGATTCCACGGACGACTCCGATCCCGACGCTACTTCCACGTGCCGTTGCTACTCAGAATCACGGCCCTGCCGTCTTCGGTAGTCGCAGGTTGTGTAGTGCCGGTTTTCGGCGGTGCCTTTGACTTCGCTTTTTCTTGGGAGCTTACACCTCCGACGGTTACTAGCACCATAATGATCGCGATACCGATTAATTTCATATCTCCCACCTCGCTAGCCCATTAGATAGCTCATGTTCTACCTAACGTTCGCATTTCCGCTGCCTAAGTCGATTGCGAGTCGCAGTCGCGTATTCGGGCGATTACAGAGTATTATCTCAACTCTTCATCTATAAATTCGGAATCGCAAAGTCGTCCCAAACTTTACATCAGGACCCTCGTTCACCAGTTCGTCGTTTGCGTCTCGCTTTCTTCCTGCGGGTTCGTGAGACGAGCGTGGATTGGTTGGATCCAGGCCCACGAGTCTTGACTCGACGTTTGTCAAAATACACAAGCAACTCGATTAAACCAAAAACAATTCCTCCGAAGATCAGGGCACCGAGCAATATATGAAAAAAGTGGTCACTCACAATGGACAGGGCAATAGTTTCATCCGTTCTCTACAAACTGGATGTCGCGCTATTTTCTTAACTCTTCGTCGATCAGCTCTCGCAATTCTGAATCGCCGAGCCGAAGAAGCTGGCGGCCGTTAACGAAGAAGGTAGGCGTTTGCCTCACGCCGAGGCTTTGGCCGTCTTTTTTATCGCGGTCGATCTTTGCGGCAAAGCGATTTTCTTTGATCGCGGCATTCAATTTGGTCAGATCCAAACCCATCTCCATTGCATATTTCTCGAACAAGGCATTGATGTCGGCGGGCGATGCGGAAGGCTGGCCATGTTTTTGTCCCCATTCGGACTGTTTTTGGAAGAGCAGTTCCTGAGCCTGCCAATATTTGCCCTGTTCGCCCGCGGCCTCGGTAAACGCGACAGCCGCCATCGAGCTCGGATGAAGCGGCATATATCGAGCAACGAATCTGATCCTGCCGTCGTAATCCTTGAGAATCTTTTTGACTATCGGACTGATCGCAGCACATGCTTCGCACTCCGGGTCGTAGAACTCGACCAGCGTGACCTTGGCATCTGCCGCTCCGAGCGTCGGGCTGTCCGGGCGAACCAGCTCACCCGCCGCCGCCCTGTTGCTGTTGCCCGTGTTCACAGGTTTTTGTTCGCTTTGAATCGAGCTTCGGTAATAGTTCGATCCGACAACAAGCCCGACGATGACTATCGCAACAATCGAACCTAAAATTATTACTTCTTTCCTCATATCATTCTTCCCGTCTCTTTCCGCCATAAAGCAACATGCTTACGGTCACGATCACGAACGCTACTAAAGCCATCAGCGGAATCGTGATAAATCCCAGCCATTCGATCTGTCGCGAAGTGCAGGACACGCCTTGGGTGCAGGGAGTAATGCTATCCGGGATGATCCCGTAATAAAGCAAGTTGTGATAAATAGAGACACCCAGTCCGATCAGCGTTATCGGCAGCGCGTAGAACTTCATCCGACGGTCGCGCATAATGATCCCCGCTCCGATTACGATCACCAATGGATACATCGCAATGCGCTGGTACCAGCACAAAACGCACGGCGGCAGCTCCATAACCTCGCTGAAAAACAAACTACCGCCAGCCGCCACCAACGCCACTATCCACGCCACGTAGGGAAGGCCCTCGCCAACACCACTCGCATACGGACCTTGTATCCGTTCGTTCTCCATAAATTCACTGTTGGCGGCGTTTTCCGCTTGTCGCATAGTGTACGATGCGCCAATCGCCCTTCACCTTTTCCATCACCATCGTTCCTGCTCCTTCGGCGTCGATCGGCCGTTCCGCGAAAGTGGCTTTGATTCGGTAAGCGAAGGTTACCCACGCCGTTTTCCCGCTGATGTGGGCGCGGATATCGCTCGTCTCGAACCTGCGGTTCTGCATCGCCTTAAGTTCGGGTCCGAGGTGTTTATCGCGGAAATTGCGCCATCCGTAGTCGAAGTTGCCGGCCTCGACCACCGTTACTTTCTCATCGTCGAGCCAAATGCTGTTCATCATCGCCAAATCGCCTTTCTCGAACGCTTCAGCGTTCTTCAAGACCACGTCGCGAACCGATCTCTCATCTTTCGTCTGAGCGTTCGCTCCTACCGCAAAAATGATTCCCACTACCAAACCCAAACATAACATTCGTGTCATCTTCATACTCATACCCGCCTAATCTACCACCCCTATCTCACAAATGCGTCTCGTGCGTCGCGAAATCACCACGTTCGGTCTGCACGGTGACGTGTGAGATTCTAAACTCCTTCGTGCACCGCTCGTGCACACGAGCCAGAACCTCGTCGTGTTCGGACTTTTCGGCCAAGACCGCGTGCACGCTCATCGCGTTCACGCCGGAGGTCAAACTCCAAACGTGCAGATCGTGGATGCCGGCAACGCCCTCGATCTGCGTCAAGCTTTCGCGCAAGGCGGCAATGTCAACGTCTGCGGGTGTTCCTTCGATCAAGACGCCGACAGCATCCTTCAACAACGCCCAAGTGCGCGGCAAAATGAATAGTCCGATACCCGCCGAAATGATCGGGTCGGCATAATACCAGCCCGTCGTCAGCATGATCACGCCGGCTATAATCACGCCTATGGAGGTCAGCATGTCCGATAGGACTTCAAAATACGCTCCCTTCATATTGAGACTTTCTTTCGAACCGGCGCGGAGAAGGTATATTCCGACGATGTTTACGACAAGGCCGATCGACGCGACGGCGAGCATCCCGGAGCTCTGAACCTCGGGTGGATTCTTGAAACGCTGGTAGGCTTCGTACAGGATGTAGAGGGAGATCAAGATCAGCACGACGGCGTTCGTTAGTGCCGCGAGGATCTCGACGCGGTAGTAACCGTAAGTCCTTGTCTCGGACGCAGGGCGCTCCGCGAACCAGATTGCGAGAAGAGCGAGGCCGACTCCTGCGACGTCAGTCAACATGTGGCCCGCATCAGCAAGAAGGGCCAAACTGCCGGTCCAGAATCCACCTATCACCTCGACAATCAGATAGAACGAGGTGATGCCAAAGACTGTGGCCAAACTTTTCTTATTTCGCCACGAAGCGCTTTGCACGTGATCCTGTCCCATAGTAATCGTCTCCCGCCTAAAGGGCGTAGTTTACAACGCCGACCCCGTACTTTCCGAACTCTTGTCTGCCGACGATTTTCCCAGTTCGACCTTACTGCTGCGACGATGCATCAACATGCCGAGAAACCACATGAAAATAATCGGGAGGAGAGATGCTACCAAAAACACGAGCATCGGATGTTCTACGAGCTGATGATAAAAGCTTACCTCTTGTTCCATAATTGCCGGTCATCCCTTACGATAAGCGAGGTTCGACCTTTTGTCCGGCCCCATCCCTAGGCCCTGACGGTTCGCTAATAAGCGCCCTTTGCTCCGTATTCAATGGCGTCGACCTCCTCCGTGCTTAACTGGGTGGCGGATTATCGATGGACGAAATATCCTGATGCTCGTCCGCGTCGAAGGACGCCGAAACAGCCCGAACCCGGAATGTGAGAATCCAAAGTGCCGCCGGTAATGATGTCCGTATGGTGATGACCAACTTGAGTAGAACGGTAAGAATGTTCTCCGCGCATAAAAAGGATCGTAGAGCCAGTAGCCGTTGAATCCTCTCCGCCGCCCCATCGAACCGCTTCGAAAGCCGGATGACAAGCGGCTCACGGTATCTTTTGAGAGCTTCTCATTGGCCTCGGTGATCGACTTGGCTCGTTCGCTGCTCCATAGGGCGAAATCGTCCTGTTCCTTCTTGTCAAACTTGACGACATCAATCTGCCTCCCGCGATCGACGACGATTTCCTTACCGTCGCCAAACTTCTCGTCACCCATACGCGCCCGCCCTTTTTGGACTCGGATAGTGGCGGTCTCCGGTTCGCGGTATTGAACTCGATAAATCCCTTCCTTATCGAGTGAAACCACGCCCTGAGCGACCGTCAATCCGACGGGAGCGATCTCGTCCTCATCACCGGTGATCTCGAAGATCGCCTGGCCAGACCGCAGGTTAAAGCGGAGCGAGTCGAATGAAGTGTCGGTGACATCCAGGATCGAATTCTCACCGAGCCTCAAATAGGAACCGGGATTGAGCAATATCTCGACGCGGCTGTTGGATCCGGTCTCGATCTGATCGCCGCTCTCGGCCGAGTCCAATGTGGACACAACTACAGGCTGACTCGCGGCTTTTCGAGTGATCTTTACGTCGCCGGACGTGAAATTGATTCCGCCCGCTTTTGCCGAGATCACGTATTGACTTGCATCGCTCTGAGCCTCGGCAGCGACAGCAAGCAGGATAGTCAACAAAAACGGGAGAAACCATCTAATAATTCTTGTGTTCGTCATAAGTTACTCCATATTGTCTGCTCTTACCCGAAGACGCTTGCGACCGTCGCTAAAAATAAACGCGTCTGCCGCGTCTACCGTACTTAAAGCTCAGAAATGTCACGGCCGCAACGATAGCGATGGTAATCGCTATCTTCACGCCTCCCGAGAGGTTGTTGCCTTTTGCCTTTCGAACCTGCGGATACGCGACAGTTGTCGAAGTGCCGGACTTTGGATCGACGACTACAAAATCATTGTCGTTTGCCTCGCTGACATAGCCTTCGACCTTTGATTTATCCCGAAGCTCGAGTTTGACCTGAGCATCCGGCCCGGTTCCAAGTCTGCGTATATCCGTCCTAACCTTCTCGGCATCTTTTTCATCGTTTGTACTTGGACTGGCCGCCGTTACGAACGTAGCACTTCCGAGAATCGCTCCGATCAGCATCGTCGTTATACTTTTTTTCAACATGGCTTTTCTTCTCCTCGCTTGCAAGTAAAGATCAAAGCGCTGCAAGCTCCGCTTAGCTTTTTCTCCGTTATCTGTTCGGCTTTCGGAACAAACCGAGCATCGGCAGGTGGCTGAGAGTCGGAGAAAACAATCTTGTCGGCGACTCGTAGTCCGCCCAGTCGCTGCCGTCTGCGTGCCGTTCAATGGTGCCTTCTGTGTTGGCTGGCTCGGCCACCGCCGAAGATCACGCTGAACACGCTGCCCACTCCACGACGGCGTTGAGGCGGATAGTACGCCGGGCGTCTCGTCGGATAGGACCTGCTGTTGCTATAGCGGCCGTCGTTTCCGTAATAACCGCTATTTCCGTAACTGACAGGAGCACGCACGACTCGTCTATCGTGGTCCTGCCGATGGTGTGACGCTCGCCGGCTGTGGTGCTGGGCGTTTGTCGCGACAGTTCCAAGAACCGTGAACGTCGCGGCAAAAAACAGCATGAGAGCTACACGTTTTAGTTGAAGCTTTCGCGTTGTCATGGTTTTACTCCTTGCCTTTTCAGGCTTGTTAACTCCCGGCACTAAGAGCCCAGCCGGGTTCCCGAGGAGAGGCTCGTACAGTCGACCTGCACCTAATTATCCGCTTCACTCACTACGATTTGGGGGCGACTTTCTTCGTCGGATTTGCGGACGAAACCCATGGCTCCGTACTTTATGCCTCACAATATTTGAGTTATGCAAAACCGTGAGCAAACCACACCCTCAAAAAGTCAATACGAGTACTCGGATAGCGAACCAACTCACCCAAATCACTTTCCCCCTCGTATAATTCGCGCTCCCAATCGTTTAAATCGCGTTTCTCCTCCTATAAATCATGTTCCCCTTCGCTCAGATTGTTTTCTCCATCACATAGATAGCATTTCCGGTCGTGTAAATAGCCTTACCCATCACGGGGAAGCATCCCTTTTACTTCTATGACCGGCTCCAAAGCCTTTTCGACATACCGCGACAATCCGACGCCCGATTGTTCCGCGAGGATTTTCGCCTTCTTTAGAGTCGCCGCGCTCAGTCTGAGGCGAATCTCGATGTTCTCCGCAGTCGGGTTTTCTTCATCGCCGCCGACATCCGTTCCGAAGTGCTTAGCTATTTCGTCTGGGCTGATACGATGAACACCCGACATATCATGAGCCTCTTCATTTTGCTTCTTCGTTTTGTTCATAGGCTTCGACGTAGAAGCATCAAATCGCGAATGCGGCTATTCTTTTTCTGAATATCCTCTGATTCGATAGTAACCAGCGCGTAATTAGTCGAATAATTCGCTCAGAAACCCTTTTCGCCTTTTCCGCGAATCGTAGTCTTTCGAGTGATGGTCACGGGAGCGATCTTGATATTCGTTGTATCTGGCCGGTGCGGCGGACGAAGCCGTCATCGACCTTTCTACTATCTTGTCGATCTCGCCTCGGTCTAACCATACGCCCCGGCAGTCAGGACAAAAATCGATCTCAATTCCCTGACGCTCTGACATCTGAAGATCCGTGTTTGTATCAATTGGACATTTCATCTATTTTTCTCCTTTGATCAGGTGTTTCCAAGTCTTCCGTTTTGAGTCGCTTCATTTCCGTTCCCAGTTCGAGCCGCCCAAGCGCCGAGAGAACGATCCAAGTCATAAGAGTGCTTATCAAAGCCAAACCAAGGCCGCCCAGACCGACCGTCACTCCGATCGCCGCCGTCATCCAGATGCCGGCCGCGGTTGTCAGGCCGTGGATCATGCGTTCCTGTTCCAGTTTGAGAATCGCCCCTGCCCCGATAAAGCCAATACCGGTTGCGAGTCCCTGAACAACCCGCGAAACGCCATCTGACGACATGCCGCTGCCCGCCGCCGCAAGAACAAAGAGGGTTGTGCCCAAGGAGACAAGAATATGTGTTCGCAGCCCAGCCTCCTTACCCGCCTGCTCACGCTGAAAACCAATAACTGCCCCGACCACGATCGCGGCAACTAAACGTATCAAGACATGTACCAGCTGAGCCGAGTCCGGTAAGCCTGCTGTTAGTTCGCCCCAAATAATTTCCATCTTCCTGCTTATAATCGTTCCCGATCACCTAAATGAGCAATGCTTTTTCGATGTCGAGGACGACTATCAGTCCGTCACCCTTCCTACCCGTATGAGCGCGCTGCTTGATCGCCGCAACGATCGCCTCGACGAGTTCGTCGTTCGCCGCAATCTCTAGTCGCTTGCCCGGCATAAACGGATCTAAGGAATCGTAAAGGGCCGTGCCAAACCGACGGCCAAACCCCTCGGAATCCGTAACGGTCATGCCGGGAAACCCTTCAATGGCTTCGAATGCGGTTATGATCTCGTCCACTTTGAATGGCCTCACAATCGCGACGATCAATTTCATATTTCATCCTCCGTAAATTCACCTTCGCGATCTTTTTCCACCCAACCGTAAAGTGTCGGCAAGATCAGCAAGGTCAAAAGTGTAGATGTAATCAAACCTCCGATAACCACCGTCGCAAGCGGGCGCTGAACCTCGGCACCAGCACTTGTGGCAAGGGCCATAGGAATAAACCCGAGACTCGCTACCAGCGCGGTCATCAGCACCGGACGCAGCCGCGTTTCCGCTCCCTCGCGAACCGCATCGAGAACCGTCTTTCCTTCTTCGCGAAGGTGGTTAATGAAGCTGACCATCACGACGCCGTTGAGCACCGCAACGCCAAACAGAGCAATAAATCCGACCCCCGCAGATATTGAGAACGGCATCCCGCGCAAGGCCAAAGCGACGACTCCACCGACGATCGCGAACGGAATCCCCGAGTAGATCAAGAGAGCCTGCTTGATCGAATTGAACGTCGTATAAAGCAGCACAAAGATCAGGAACAAGGCGATCGGCACCACGATAAGAAGTCTTTCCGATGCCCTCTGCAGGTTCTCGAACGTGCCGCCCCATTTAAGGTAGTAGCCTGGCGGAAGTTGCACTTCTTTCGCGATCTTTGCCTGAGCCTCTTCGACAAACGAGCCAATGTCGCGCCCGCGGACGTTTAGCTCGACGCCGATGCGGCGGCGGGTGTCCTCGCGGGTGATCTGCGCCGCATCCTCGACGAGTTGGATGTCCGCCACTTGAGAGAGTGGCACGCGTGAGCCGTTAGGGGCGGTAAGGAGCAGGTTTCGAATCGAATCGACATTCTTGCCCGACTCCTCATCGAGCCGCACCACAAGGTTGAAGCGCTGCTCACCCTCATAAACCTGTCCGGCGTCCTTCCCCGCGACAACCGACTCGACCATGTCGTTCACATCCTCGACGTTGAGACCGTATCGTGCGATCGCGGCTCGGTCGGGCTTAATCTGCAGCTGCGGGAGGCCGCTCGTGGCTTCCGCCTTAACATCCTCGGCTCCCTTAACAGTCTGCACGGATTTGACGATCTCGTCCGCCTTCTCCTTTAGTACCTTCAAATCGTCACCATACAGCTTGATTGCAACGTCGGATCGCACGCCCGAGATAAGTTCCGCAACACGCAGCTCAATCGGCTGCGAAAAGCTCGCCATTGCCCCAGGCACCCGTTCCTCGAGCGCCTTAGACATCTTCTCTACCAGTTCGGTCTTGTCCTTGGTCGTGGTCCATTCCCCCGGAGGCTTCAACGCCACATATAAGTCTGAGAAATCTACACTCATTGGGTCGGTGGCAACTTCCGCCCGGCCCGTTTTGGAGATTACGGTCTTAACCTCGGGAAATTCCATCAATACCTTTTCTACCTCGGTCGTGTTCCGGACCGATTCCTCTAGTGACACGCTTGGGAGCCGCTGGACCTGAACGGCAATGTCGCCCTCGTCGAGCCGAGGGATAAACTCTGAACCTAGATACGGAAAAATGGCGCCGCTGATAGCTACGAGCCCGACCGCGAGAGCCAACGCCTGAGCCCGATAGCGACCGACAAAATCGAACGCGGGGATGTACGCTTTCTTTGCCCAGCGGATCAGGAAGCTTTCTTTTTCCGATACCTTCCCGCTTAGAACCAGCGTCATCATCGCCGGGACGTAGGTGAGCGAGAGCAGCAGCGAACCGATCAACGCGAAGACGACTGTCAACGCCATCGGGACGAACATTTTCCCCTCGATCCCGCGAAGGCTTAGGATCGGCAGGTACACTATCGCGATGATCGCGACCGCGAAGACTACAGGACGGGCGACTTCGAGGCAGGACTCGAGGATTGTACGCTGGGGGTTCTCGCGATGCCCGCCAGTTTCCGCCTCGTGCTGTGCCTCAGCTCTTCGCCGAATCGTGTTTTCCACCATCACGACAGCGCCGTCCACAATCAATCCGAAGTCCAAGGCTCCGAGGCTCATAAGGTTACCGGATACATTGAACACTCGCATCAGAATCGCCGCGAACAGCATCGAGAGCGGGATGATCGTCGCGACCAGCAAAGCCCCGCGCCAGTTCCCGAGCAGCAGCATCAGCACCACGATTACCAGGATCGCACCTTCGATCAAGTTCTTCTCAACTGTGGCGATCGCCCGGTCAATCAGCTGGGTTCGGTCGTAGAACGGAGAAAGTTCCACGCCCGCCGGCAACGACTTCTTCACTTCCTCGACGCGGCTCTTTACGTTCTCTACGACCGTTCGCGAGTTCTCGCCTTTGAGCATCAGCACGATCCCCGCGACGATCTCTCCCTTGCCATCCGCGGTCACCGCTCCTTGCCGAACCGTTGACCCCTCAACGATCTCACCTACGTTTTTGACGTAAATCGGCACACCCTCCGGACCCGTTTTCACGACGATATTGCCGATATCTTCCGGGTTTTCAACAAGCCCGAGCCCCCGAAGCAGATACTGCTCGGCACCTTTTTGTATATAGGCCCCGCCGACGTTGGCGTTGTTTCGACTCACCGCCTCATAGACGTCTCGCATCGTCAGACCGTACGACTGCAGCTTCGCTGGCTCCAGACGAACCTGATACTGCTTTTCGTACCCGCCGAAGCTGTTAATCTCAGTTGCTCCGGGAACCCCGAGAAGCTGGCGCCGCACGTTCCAGTCCTGAACCGTGCGTAGAGCTTTCGCGTCGTAGCTTCCGTCGGGCGATTTGAGCTCGTACTGATAGATCTCGCCCAATCCCGTCGAGATCGGCCCCATCTCCGGTGAGCCGATTGACTCGGGGATTTGCTCCCTAGCCTGGGCCAGCCGTTCCAGAACAAGTTGTCGGGCGAAATAGGTGTCGACCGATTCGTCGAACACAACCGTGACTGCGGAAAGGCCAAACTTAGAAACCGAGCGGATCTCCTCGATATCCGGAAGCCCGGACATAGCCACCTCGACCGGGAATGTAACCTGACGCTCCATCTCCAGCGGAGCGAGAGACGGCGCGGCGGTAAGGACCTGCACCTGCACGTTGGTCACGTCCGGAACCGCGTCGATCGGCAGGTTGATCAAGCTGTAAGCGCCGGCCGCTGACATAATCGCGACGAGCAATATGACGATCAATCGGTTCTCAACCGAGAATCGGATAAGTGCGTTTATCATAAAATCTGGTCTAAAATACTCAGCGTAACTTTAAGCACACGCTTAGTGGCCGTGCTCACCCATCTCACCCTTCTGCATCTGTGTTTTTAGCGTGAAGCTGCCTTTCGAGACCACCTTCTCGCCGAGTTTCAGCCCGCTTTTGATCGCGGTGTAGCCTTCCATCTCCCCGCCGATCTCTACTTCCCTGATCTCGTAGGCTCCTGGCTCGTCGTCTTTAGGAACGAAGACGATTGTCTTATCGCCTTCACGCTGGATGGCTCCCGACGGCACGACGAGTTCTTCGCCAGTTTCCGCGTTGGTGCCGGTATAGAATCCGACCTCCGTGAACGTTCCGACACGAAGCCGCCCCTGAGGGTTCGGAACCTCCAGGCGTACGCGAGCGGTTCTGGTTGCCTCATCGAGCCGCGGATCGATGTAGCTGATCCGTCCGTTGAAGGTACCCGCCGAGTTTGACCGTATCTCAGCGACCGAGCCGATAACGAGTTTGCCGACATTGGACTCAGGCACGTTCGCGATAACATAAACGCTGGAAAGATTTGAGATCGAGAAAAGCGGAGACGCCGCATCGATCCCAGCTCCAGCGTTGAACTTCCTTTCAGTAACGACACCCGCGAGCGGCGCCCGAACAATTGCAATAGACGCATCCTTAGAGTGGTCGTCACGCTGGAGATTTTGCTCGCTCGATCCCAGGGCTCTTAACTGGTTTTGTGTATGCTGAAAATCGACCTGCGCCGTCTGCACCTCCGCCTGTGCCTGTTGGAGCTCGCGGTTTAGTGCGATATTGGACTGGAAGTCATAGTCGGCTTTCGCGGTGCGATAGTTGGCCTCAGCGGAGATCAAATCCTTACCGGCTCCAGCTCCCAGTTCGATCAGTCGTTGCGTCCTCCGAAGTGTCGCATCGGCTTCGTCGAGCTTAGCCTTCGCCTGAAGTATCGACACACGATTCTCGGTCTTTTGAACCCTCTCCAGATTTTTGCGCCCAATATCGAGCCGGTTTCTAGCTTCGTTAAGTTTTCCGTGAAGCTCTGCCAGCTGCGGACTTGAGATTGTGGCTAAAATGGCACCTTGATTGACATAGTCGCCAACGCCGTAGAAAACCCGCTCGATCCGCCCACCAACGAGCGGCGTCGCTAATTCGGTTTTCTCCGGGTTAAGTTCGACGGCACCGGTGACGTAAAGCTTCGCTATCGCGGGGCGCTGCGTGACGCCCTCGACCTCGATGCCCGCCGACTCGGCCGATTCCGCGTCCAACTTGACCTCGCGGCCTTCTTCGTCTTCGGAGTGCCCTTCCTCCTTCTTCTCCGGACCAGCCTCAACCTCAACATTTGTCGCGGACGAGGAACTCCGCGTAGCGATCCAAACCACGCCCGCAATCGCGAACAGCGCAACGACCACCGCGGTCAGGATCCACGCGAACATGCTTTTCGCTTTCGTGTTCTGAGCGGTCGGGGGGTAGGATTCGTCGCGTTCGCGATCAAAATTATCTTCGAGACGGGCAAGGTCCGCCTCGTCCCGCTCGTGATGGCCCGTTCGTTCACTCATAACTTCGTTTGTCATCTCCGGCTCTTTCTTATCGTTCATCTCTTTTTTTATCTCGTCATTCATGTTCGGCAACCTCATTTAGGTTCGGGAAGAAACCCTCTGGCTCCAAGGGCTATGCTCAAATCCGCTTGAGAGCGGTAACGCTGCGTCAACGCCTCCGTCAAATCTCGAGTCGCGTCGAGCAGCCGCCGCTGCTCCGCGATCAATTCCGTTATTTTTATCTCGCCAATCTCGTAGACCTTGCGGAACGTCTCGACGTTTTGGGTCGATCGCGGTATCGCCCCGATTTGCAGAGTGGAGACCGCTCGGCTCGCCGCCTCAAAACGCTGGTAGGCCGCTAGGATCTCGCCCCGCACAGCCCTCTCCGCGAACTCTCGTCTCGCCTGGGCCTGCCGTATCGAGATCTCGGCTTCCACCTTCGCACCCTGATTCTTATTGAATAGAGGCAACCCGATCGCGACGCCGAAGGTCAAGCTTCGGTCGCGCTGCGAAAACGGTGCCGTGGGAGCGTCGAATGTTGATCGGCCCTGCGAGTAGCGAGTATAGGCGGTAAGGTCGGGACGGCTTTGGGCCCGGACAAGGCGAAGTCCAGCTGTTGCGACTTGCTCTTCTAACTGAGCAAGAGCGACGTCCGGTCGCGTGCGCAGGCCGATATCTACGGCCGCTTCCTTAGTCGCGGGAAGCGTAGGCAGTACGGCGGCGTCGATCTGCTCTCGCAGCCGGAGCGCGTCGTCGAACGGCACACCGGTCAGCAGCTTCAATTGGGTGATAGCAGATTGCAGCCGGCCCTCGGCCAACTGGCGCCGCGCGCGAAGGCGTTCCACCTCCGCCTGCAGGAGGTTGAGCTCCAGCGGGGGCGTCTCGCCCTCATTCACCCTAATCTGCACTATACGAGTGGTTTGGAGATCGAGATCGAGAAGCCGCTCGGTAGCGTCCAATTCTCGTAGAGCTCCTAAAGCTTCCGCGTAGTTCGTGAGCACATTCGCAACCAGAACTCGTTCGCGGTTACGGACTTCCGCCTCGCTCGCCTCAATAGATATCTGTGCCGCGCTTACGCGGGCCGAGCGCCGACCGTATATTTCGATCGGTAGCGAGAACCCCAAGGTGAACTGACTATCCCCGCCGCTGCCCACAAGACGACCCGATTCGCGCTCGAACTCCAGCGTCGGATTCGGACGCAAGCGGGCCTGCTGCAGGCGGGCTCTTGCCTTGTCAATCTCGAGTCGCGACGCGATGATCTCCTGATTGGAGGCTAAGGCCCGCTTGATCAACTCGTCGACGGACATACCGTCCTGCGGGTGGTAATAATTTGGGAGAACTGATTCGAGAAGCGACTTCGCCGAGGCGACCGAATCTCTCGCATCCGTGGTCGCCGTGTCGTTTCTGGCCAGTAACGTCGGTTCCTGACCGACCGCCGCTGTAAAACCAGCGATCGTCAAACAAAGGCCGGCCAAAAGTACCGGAGCCTTTTTGTGTAAATTCATTTGTAATCTTCCTGATCAAAGCTGATGCTTACTCAACGCGGGCGCACGAGCAACCGGGGTGAGCGTGATTGATGGATTGATACTGAAGGCGCTATGAATAGACAAAGCGCGGTTCAATCCGGCACCTTTCGATTAGGAAAATTTCGGAGGCAGGTATGGAGGAGGAAGTGAGTTAAAAACTGGGTAACCGTTCTTCAAAGGGATGCTAGTCCCGTAGACAGACGAGGTTTGGACATCGCCAACGATGCCAGGAATCGCAACGGCGTGGCAAAGGCACTCGTCGTTGCAGTCGCCGACAGGTTCATGGTCGCAATCGTTCTCGCAATTCGAGATGGCAGTTTCGGATTCGCCGCGTTCATCAACAACATTACTAACGAGGGTCGTCGTCCCACTAAGCGGCGGAGCTGCATTCGTACCGATCGCGTGTAATGACGGGCATAAAAGTTCGATCGCCATGATACCCAGCCAGAGAACGACGAAGCGTCTCCTGACGATATTTCTGCGAACGAACTTGAGTATACCCTTCATTTAAACTAGGTGGAACTACAATGATTCCAATTAACTAGCATAACTTTAGCCTATCATGTTGTCAAGGACTCGGCTCGTTTTTTATATCAAAACTTTTCCCCATTAGTCGCTAATGGGACACACACGCCGAGATAGGGACATATAACAGGTCCCAATTATCCCTTCCTATGTCCCGGTAAGAAGCCTAGCTCCCCAGATTAGGGTAGATGGTATAAATAAGAGTTCTATTGTAGCACCGCGTAAAAGCCTGTGAAAAGGAGAAAAGAAAGCCGATTGGAAGCCCTTATTAGTATCCGCTCAGTCGCGGATTCAGCCGCAACGGTGAGTTAAATACCCCCCCTCGCCGATTCGACGTCGACTATCACGTCAACAGTTCGAACGACTCGTTTATCTCAAATTTCGTAATGAATACCGGTTGGAGGCTTGTCCGGCTCGTCTAGCGGCTGTTCTACCATCACTGCAAGATCGCGGGCAAACTCAATGCATCCATGCTAGCAATCCGATTTGAAATCGGTACGCGGGTTCTCGGAAGATTTCTACCGCAATCTTCACGGGATACTCGAAAATAATGTGAGATGATTTTTCGGGCGAATCATAAAATCAACTAACCAATTTCGTTCGTAATAGGCGCTGATTTGATGACCCCCGATACTCCCCGGTCTCAGCGAGAAGTGATAATTCAAAAGGACCGTCAACGAGCATATCGATGTGCGAAAGAGTATAGGTAATAAGAGGGTCGTCTTTTGCATATAATTTCTCGATAGTGTTGCCCGTATAGACGACAATGTGGAAGTTGGAGTGCTTCAGTCTTGCCACAAGTTCCGCGACGGAATCAGATTGGTCAAAGGGCTCTCCTCCGAGAATTGTGACACCGTCGTTCTCCCCGCGTTTTGCGAGAATCTCTTCGAGAATCGAGGCAATGGAAACTTGTCTCCCGTTATAGCGATTATGTGTTTCTGGAACGTAACAACCTGGACAACGAATTGAACAACCGGCAACTTGAACTACGCTCCGACGACCCGGGCCATCAACCACCGAGTTGTGATATATGCGATGAAGCCAGATGTAATGGCGATCATCTTTAAGGTTACCCGGTTCCCAAGACTGACCTTGCATCGGCTTTCCGCAATTCAAATATTGGGAGGTTCCAAGGTCGTCTCTGAGATCGATAAGTAGATCAGCGGGAATGCCTGAGACTTCGGTCGTGAGGTTCCTATTGTCGTATTCAAGAATGAAAGTAATCTCGTTTTTCATTTTCGTTTGGAAGTCTGTTTTGACTCCACTTTGATGAAATATTCTTGCTTTTTGGTTTCGGCACAGGGATCGCCGAGAATTCCCTTTAACTGTTTCGCCGCTTTCTCACAAGCGGTACCTTGATACCCTTTTATCTCGGTTTCGCATGTTCCGCGTTCGGTATCGATTTTGAATTCAACTTCAGGCATTTCGGCATCCTCCTTAGTATTTGATTCTAATTTTGAGAGTTTTTCCGATTCGTTCCTTGATAAGCGTG
>JADYZI010000070.1 GCA_020853255.1 Acidobacteriota bacterium | reverse complement strand
TCATAGAAGCGTATTCCGTCGGCGATGGTTCGCCTGGCGGATCGGAGAACGCGAATGTTCATTTAAGTTCAGTTCTTAAGTCAGCTTCAAGTTCATCGAGCGTGATAAACTCATCCTCTCCATTCGCGAGGGCAGTTTCTCGGTCTGCAAGGTATTGGCGATGCCATTCGGGCGGCTCGCTGTTCGTGTTTCGCTCGCTCATGCTGGTCCAAAGTGCCTCCATGAGCTCCACTTGCTGAGCCGGGGTCATTTCGTCAATTGCAGGGATTGTTTGAACGGCCATAGCCGAAGTATAACACCCTTTTTTGTTGAAATCACCAACCCAGGATATAAGCAAACATCAGCGGGGCGACGATCGAGGCGTCGGACTCGACGATGTATTTTGGCGTGTCGGCGGCGAGTTTGCCCCATGTGATCTTTTCGTTCGGAACGGCGCCGGAGTATGAGCCATACGATGTCGTCGAATCGCTGATCTGGCAGAAATAGCCCCAGACGGGGACGTTCTCACGCTGCAGGTCCTGATGCAGCATCGGGACGACGCAGATCGGAAAATCGCCCGCGATGCCGCCGCCTATTTGGAAGAATCCGATGGTCGAGCCATCGGCCGCGTTGTGCGTGTACCAATCGGCGAGCATCGTCATATATTCGATGCCGGTGCGCACCGTATGAACATTCTCGACATCGCCGGTTATTACGTGGCCGGCAAACATATTGCCCATCGTCGAATCTTCCCAACCGGGCACGACCATCGGCAAATTCTTTTCCATCGCCGCGTACATCCACGAGTCTTTCAGGTCGATCTGATAAAACTCTTCCAGCGAGCCGTTGCGTAAAACCTGATACATAAACTCGTGCGGAAAATATCGCTTGCCCTCGACATCGGCACGCGTCCACACATCGACCATCGCTTTCTCAAGTCGCCGCATCGCTTCCATTTCAGGTATGCAAGTGTCGGTCACGCGGTTCATGTGTCGATCAAGCAAACCTTGTTCATCTTCGGGCGTCAAGTCGCGGTAATGCGGCACGCGTTCATAAAAATCGTGTGCGACCAGATTAAAAAGATCTTCCTCAAGATTCGCCCCCGTGCAGGAAATGATCTGCACCTTGTCCTGCCGGATCATCTCCGCGAGGCTCAGGCCCAATTCCGCCGTGCTCATCGCCCCCGCAAGCGTTATCATCATCTTCCCGCCGCCCGCGAGATGCGTTTTATACCCTTCCGCCGCGTCGATCAAAGCCGCAGCATTAAAATGCCGATAGTGATGCTTAATGAATTCTGAAATTTGTCCGTTCATAACTTAATACCGAAATCTTAACCGCCGAACGCTTGCTCGTCGAGCGACGTGCGGACGAAAATCGTTTCTTGAGAACGTGAGCGTGACCGGCGTTGTTCTAATGTCGTTGTGGTCGAGAACCTCCTAAAAGGTTCGAATATCGTCTTGATTCGCGAGCATAGCACGTCCCACTATCCATTTTAATCTGATCGAACAATTTCTACTTTCGTCGCATTTTGCTAAAGTGGACGACCTAAGGCCGATAGTTGCCGAAAGATAAGGATTCAAAATGAACAATTCAAGTACCAAGATAGTTGTGGCGGTCGCGCTCTGCATGATCGCGTTTGCAGGTTCGGCGTTCGGACAATTGAAAAGGTATCGTGCGCTTAACCCGAAGACGCTTCCGCCGACTCACGGATATTCACATGTGGTGGTCGCTCCGGTCGGACAGCTTGTTGTCATATCGGGGCAGGTTGCGATGAACAGCAAGGGCGAGATCGTCGGGAAGGGCGATTTCAAGGCCCAATGCACACAGGTCTTCAATAATATTCGAGATGCACTAAGTTCGGTCGGGCTTACTTTCAGCGATGTGATCAGGACAGATATGTTCGTGACGGACATAAGCCACCTGTCGGAATTACGAGATTGTAGGACGAACTACTTGCCCGAAAAGGATCCGCCCGCCGCAAACCTTTTTCAGGTTGTTTCGTTGTTTCGGCCGGACTTAATGATCGAGGTCTCGGTTGAGGCCGTGATACCGCAACGGCAAAAGAAGCGAAAGTAGGAACCTCACGGTTTTCGTTCGTATCTATGACAAATAACAAAGAAGGCTCAGTCGCGTATCAGGAGATATCTGGGCGCGTGGCCAGCGAAAGTTTCACACCGCGTACTAAGTAGGCGACCTGGTATGAGAGCGTTCCGGTTTACTGGGCTTCCCGAACCGTGCACTCATTCTGACCATTGAGGGCAGAACGCATTCGTACGCACGGTGATATTCGTGCGAGAAATGAACGATTTTTTTAAAAGGTTGTCAGGATCTTGCCTCCGGCGGTGTTTTAGCCGTGGAGCACACATTATGCGCATATTTTTCCTGAGTATTGTTCTATTGCTTCTGACGGTTGCCGCCACAGCGCAAACGCCGGAAATGGCGCCAAGATCCGGGCAGGAAACTCCTATCGGAGAAGTGATGATACACCCTTTGTTCGCGGCTGATTTCACGTGCACAGAACATTGGGAAGGGCAGCTTCCATATCTTGGCGACGCGCTCGGCAGCGATTGCCAGGTTGAGGGCGGCGATATAAACGGCGACACAGGCTTTCTGAAGTTTTACAAGACCAACGGTGCCGCCAACGAAGATTGGTACTCCTGGGGGCAGAATGTGCTCGCGCCGTTCGACGCGACCGTTTTCAAGGTAAACGTCAATCCGGTGGTCAACAAGCCCGGCAAGATGGGCAGCGGCGTCGCGTCAATGGTCATCTTCAAGCGCGACGACGGAACGATGGTTATGATCGGCCACCTGCAGCAGATCAAGGTGAAGGAGGGCGATAAGGTTAAAGCCGGCTACGCGTTTGCAAAGGTCGGCAACAACGGTTTTAGCCGCGTTCCCCATATCCACCTCGGCGCGTGGCGCGATGAAACCCCACTCCAGATACGCTTCGACCTCCGAGCGATGGGAAAATTGCGAAACAAGTAGATCAGGTTCGTCCGGCTGCGCACTGCCACACGCGGACCTCGTTTTAAGAAGATGAGAATTGAGATGAGATCGTACGTTCTATTGGTGCTTCTGCCTCTTCTTGCAAGCCTGTGCGTTGCTGCACAGGAACCGGATCCGATCGCAAAATTCCTGTTCATTGGCTCCTACCATATGAGCAATCCGGGAAGGGACGTGCATAATACCAAAGCTGATGACGTTCTGGCCGCCAAAAGGCAACGCGAGATCAGTGAGGTCCTAAAGCTGATCGAGCGCTATCACCCGACAAAAGTATTGGTGGAAGCTGATACGGCAAGCCAGGCAAAGATCAACCAAAACTTCTCAGAATCTTGCAAAGGCTCACGGCCGTTTGGTAATGATGAGATAGAGCAGTTGGGCTTTCGGATCGCCTGCGATATGAAGCTAAAGGCAGTTTACGCCGTTGACTGGAACGAGCTTGGCCCGATCAAAGACGAAAACAGCGTCGATTATCGCGCGGCCGTGGAACGAAATCACCAGCAAAAGCAGTATGATGCTCACTTGGCGATCGGGAAAAAGGAAGCTGACAAACAGCAGGGGATACTCGACCACGGAACTGTTTTGGATATGCTGGTTTACTTGAACTCGCAGCCTTACTTAAAGCAGAATGCCAGAGCCTACTACCGGATCGGAATGTTCGGCACTCCGTCCGATCCGGTCGGAGCGAGTTGGATCCAGCTTTGGTTCGGGAGGAATGTTAATATCTTCAACAACATTGTGCGGGCCACCGAAAAGGGCGATCGGGTACTGGTCATTTATGGAGCCGGACACGGTAACTATATGAGACAACTGGCAAGGGATTCCGGCATCTATCGCGTGCAAGATTCAACACGGTGGCTGAAGCCGTCTCACAAATAGGGCAGACCGGACGCTCGTTGCGGAGCTCGAATGATCGCGCCGCACCTTATGCCAAAGACGATATTTGCGGACCATACCACTACAGAAGTGACAGTTTCTCATAAAGGAGCTGGAGTTTTGGTTATATGCATAATAGGTACAACCCACCCTGTTTGAAATGCTATCCTATTTTATGGAAGCCGGCGAAAACCGATCGGCCTGTTTGTGGATCCTGATCGGGATAACCGCCTACGGGAGGTTTGATGTACAACGAAAAGCATTATTGGTTTTATCGCAAACGCTACGGATGGGGTTGGGGCCTTCCGGCTGCGTGGGAAGGTTGGGCCGTTTATGCGGCTTACGCGGGGCTTTTTATATTCGCATTCCGCTTTGTGCAGCCCGCGATCCACCCGGTCCAATTCAGTGTATTTATCGGCATCATTACCCTATCGCTTCTAGCGATCTGCTGGCTCAAGGGCGAACCGCCGCGCTGGCAATGGGGCGATAGGACGCCCTAATCGACATCGCGCTCTTCGGTTTCGCCATCTCTCTTACTTTGCAGTTTGGGCAATTGAAGTACTTGTTCGCGGCGGGTTTCTGATTCGAGCTGGCCGACGCGGGCGGCAAGAAGGTTGTTGAGCGAGATCGACCCAACCAGATCGCGCGGATGGTCGCGGTGAACGACCGGGAAACGCGTCAAACCGGTCGCCGCCATGCGTTCTACAACAACACGAAGCGGTTCATCGTCGTAAACGACCTGTGCATCATATCGCGTTATATCAGATAAATGTTTCTTCGCCGCCGCGCCTTTCACCTGTTGTATGGCGGCGCGCAACTCACGCCTGGTCACCACACCGACAAACTTATCTTCGCTGTCCACGACCGGATACATATGCTGAACGCGCTGGCCAAGATCGGTCGGGATCAGTTTTGAAAGATCCTTGATCGAAAGCGTTTCCGGCAGCACGACAATGTCCGTCCGCATTACCTCGCGCGCAAACGTGATCTCAAGCGGGTCAAGCGCGTATTCGCGGCTCATGTGATAACCGCGGCGTTCGATCTTTTCTGTCAGGATCGAACGGCCAAGCGTCAGCACTGTGAAGCCGTGTGCGGTCGTAACCGCTATCAGCAGCGGGAGCAGCATGTTTATATCGTGCGTTAGTTCAAAGGCAAAAACGATCCCTGTCAGCGGCGACCGCATCGTACCGCCGAGTATCGCACCCATGCTGATCAGCGGCCAAAACCCCAACCCTTCGGTCGGCAGAAACATTGCCTCGATTCCGCCTAGCGCTCCGCCCATCATCAACAGCGGTGCGAGTACGCCGCCCGAAGTTCCCGATCCAAGCGAAACCGCCCAGATGGTCGATTTGACGATCAAAATGCCTGCGATCACCTTTATCGGAACATCGCCCTGAAGAAGCGCTCCGATGGTGTCATAGCCCACGCCCAACGCTTGCGGAAAGATCAAACCGCCCAAACCAATTACGACGCCGCCGATCGCCGGCCACCACATCCAATGGATCGGCAGTTTGGCGAAAAAATCTTCGGAGGCATAGACGGCCTTTGTCAGAATAAGTGAAAGCAATCCGGCAAGGATGCCAGCCAGAAGGCACGCTGCCAGCCCATCGAGGCCGACGTTGAGCGGATGCTCCGGCACAGGGAAAAGCGGGCCGACACCGAGAATGTAACGCCGAGCGGTCGCGGCCGCGGCGCTCGCAAGGGCGACAGGAATAAGGCTCCGCGGCTTCCATTCAAAAAGCAATAGTTCTACAGCGAGAAGGACCGAAGCAATAGGAGCCGCAAAGGTCGCGGACATTCCCGCCGCGGCACCGGCGACAAGCAGCGTCTTGCGCTCGGCGCTCGTTAGTCGAAAGAACTGCGCGATCATCGAACCGAACGCGCCGCCGGTCATAATGATCGGCCCTTCGGCACCAAACGGGCCGCCGGAACCGATCGAGATCGCGGATGAAAGCGGTTTGAGCAACGCGATCTTTGGCTGTACCTTGCTGCCGTTCAGCAGTATCGCCTCGATCGCTTCGGGAATGCCGTGGCCGCGAATCCGGTCAGAACCGTACCGAGCCATTAGCCCCACGATCAGCCCGCCGATCACCGGAACGATAACAATAAACACGCCAAGCGTACTCATCGCCGGCGTGGCGTCACCCGAAAAACTTAAGGTTTGAAAAAAGAAAAGATTGGTAAAAAAAGCGATCAGCCGCAGCAGAAGGAACGCGATCACCGCGCTTGCCAGCCCGATAATAACTGCCAGCAGCGAGATGCGCAGCACACGCCTCGTCGTCGTAAAATCCCCAAGTTCCGCCGCCGCCGAATTCTCGAACCTTCGAAACCTCTCCGCAAATCCCACACTTGCCGCAACATTCATAAAAATACCTAAACTATGATTGATATCACTTTTGACCAAAATTCTCAGGTGGTCAGGTGTTAAAATCATCAGTCGGTCGATCAAACTTCGGAAATTCGCGCGTGAGCAAGGGCTTAAATTTCAAGCTGGATGTTAAACCGTTGCCCACGCGCGGGCTTCTGCATGATGGCCACTTTCTTGCTCCATTTTGCTATTCTCGAGCACGGAGGTATCTCTGCGTGCCGGAAAGAAACATGAATTTGGATGAAGCGATCGAAACGCGTAACTTCGCCGAGCTGCGCTATGCGTTGGACAATTTGCCGCCATTCGAGATCGGAAATTTGATGGCCGGCATGGCAGCCGATGACCGCGTGCTGGCATTTCGTGTGCTTCCGCGCGAACTTGCGGCGGATGCGTTTGAATATCTTCCGTTCGACATTCAGCAGGAATTGCTCAAGTCGCTCGGCCAGGAACAGGTCGCCGCTATCTTGAACGAGATGGCGCCCGACGACCGCACGCACCTTTTGGACGAACTTCCCGGAAATGTCACAAGCCAATTATTGAATTTGCTGACGCCGACTGAACGGCAGGTTGCGGTGCAGCTTTTGGGCTATCCCGAAAGCAGCATCGGACGATTGATGACCTCCGATTACGTCCGCCTTCGGCCCGAATGGACGACCGAATATGCCCTCGATCATATCCGCCGACATGGCCATGACAGCGAAACGCTGAACGTCGTTTACGTCATCGACGATAGCGGCAAGTTGATCGACGACATTCGCATCCGCAAACTGCTGCTCGCTTCGCCCAATGCACCCGTTGCCGATGTAATGGACGACACCTTTATCTCCCTTATGGCGACCGATGACCAGGAAACCGCGGTCGATGCTATGCGCCGAAGCGATATGACCGCCCTGCCCGTGACCGATTCTGACGGCGTTTTGGTCGGTATTGTCACCATCGACGACGTATTGGATGTTGCCGCCGCCGAAGCTACCGAAGACATTCAGAAATTCGGTGGTATGGAAGCCCTGGACGAGCCATATCTGAAGATCGCCTTTTTCCGCATGGTAAAAAAGCGTGCCGGTTGGCTTGTGATCCTGTTTGTGGGCGAGATGCTGACGGCGACCGCGATGGGCTTTTTTCAAAACGAGATCGAAAAAGCAGTCGTGCTTGCGCTGTTCGTTCCGTTGATAATATCGTCCGGCGGCAATTCAGGTTCACAGGCCGCGACGCTTGTCATCCGGGCAATGGCATTGACGGAAGTAACGCTCGGCGATTGGTGGCGCGTCATGCGCCGCGAAGTATTTACAGGCATTGCACTCGGGTCTATACTCGGAGCGATCGGCTTTTTTCGGATAGCGGTTTGGTCCGCGTTTTCAAATATCTACGGCGAACATTGGCTTCTGGTCGCATTGACGGTCGGCGTTTCTTTGATCGGGATCGTGCTCTGGGGAACGCTCTCCGGCTCAATGCTGCCGTTCGTCCTGCGCCGTGTCGGGCTCGACCCGGCAACCTCGTCCGCACCTTTTGTCGCGACGCTGGTTGACGTTACCGGTTTGGTGATCTATTTTGGCGTCGCAATGATAATATTGCGGGGAACATTGCTATAACATCTTTTCTTCCCTTTGCGTACTTTGCGGCTTTGCGTGGAAAAAGCGGTTTCACGCAAAGATCGCAAAGGTCACAAAGAAAGAAGATAAGAAGAAAGGTCGGTGGATGCCGACGACATCCCGCGTTGAAGATGCGGGTAGGTGCTTTAGGTCGTGCGTCTTCAACGCACGCAGCAGTTCGAATCCGCCTAAGCTACGCGGCGATACAGTTTAATATGCTGCACTACCATTTGAAGCTCATGAACAACAAATCTTTGCGATCGTACACAGCTGCCCTTTTGTCCGCCCTGCTTTTACTTGGTTCATATACGGTTTCGGCGCAACCGAAGGCGAATAGTCCAGGCAAATCGCTTCAGAAATGGCAGGGCATTCACCTTCTCGATTTTAACAACGACGCCGACCTTGAGGCTCTCGCTCTTGAATTGCCAAAGCTTGCCGCTCAAGGCATCAACTTCATCATTCTCGAGGTCGATTATCATTTCGAGTTCAAATCGCACCCCGAACTTCGGCAAGATGCAAAACAGATCACAAAGGCCGGTGCACGGAAATTTGCCGCCGAAAGCCGCCGCAACGGCATCCGTGTGATACCTGAGTTTCAGACCATAGGCCATCAATCGTGGGCCAAAACAACATTCCCGCTGCTGACAAAGTATCCGCAGTTCGACCTGACACCTGGCGCGTTCCCGAACAACGAAGGCCTCTACTGCCGTGAGTGGGACGTAACCAACCCGGAGGTTTACAAGATCGTCTTCAAGCTGCTGGATGAGATCATCGACGGATTTCAGGCCGACGCCTTTCATATCGGCGCCGATGAGATCTTTCTGCTCGGCTCGGACAAATCGCCTTCGACCAAGGGCAAAGATCCCGGCAAACTCTACGCCAAGGCGATCAATGACATTTACGATCATCTCGTCAAAAAGCGAAAGGTTGAAATGATAATGTGGGGAGACAGGCTGATCGACGCCAAACGCTTTAACTGGGGCGAATGGGAAGCGTCAAAGAACGGTACCGCCGCGGCCGTGGACATGATCCCAAAGGACATCATCATCGCTCCCTGGCACTACGAACCGATGAAGGACGGCTACCCGTCGATACCGATGTTCATCGAAAAAGGCTTTCGCGTGCTGCCGACAAGCTGGCGAAATCCCGAAGCGATGAAGCTGCTTATCGAATACAGCTACAAGCAGGATTCGCCAAAAATGCTCGGCCATCTTTTCTCCATCTGGGGCCGTCCGCGCGGGCCGGTATCTGAGTATAAACCGATGGTAGATGGGTTGAAGATAATAAAGTCAATTGAAAGCAAGTAGGAAGGGCTTGTGCCTCAGAGCGAGATCTTAAGATCAAATTTCGTCGTGTCTGCCGGCGACGGTTATCACACTTTTCCTGCTCGCCGGACAATTTAAGCAAAAGCGTTGAATTTGCCGCGAGGGTGTTTTTCATAAACGCTCGTCGATGCTACAATTCATCCGCTTCACCATTCCAAAACTGAACCGCGAAAGCGAATACCTGCCGGTCGATTTGCAGGATAGAGGTTACCGATGCTTCGATCCTCTTTCGCTTTAAGCGGATAGGAAGGCCAATGAAAACATTTCTTGCACTCGTGCTATTGTTTGCGATAATCGCTGTCGGCTTGATCCATCCGGTGTCAGCCCAGCGATCGCCGAAGATCCCGAATCTTGCCGGAAAGGCCCTAACAGTTTTAGGGCCGGTTGACCCGGGAAAGCTCGGCACTACGCTGATGCACGAGCATATCTTCATTGATTTTAAGAAACCGCCCGCAATGATCCCGGCCCCGACAAATATTTTTGTCATCCAGCCGCCGCCAAGTGATCCGAAGAAACGCCGCGGGCTTACATCGTTCGACCAGTCGCTCGGGGCGATAATGGATTTCAAGAATATCGGCGGGGGAACGATCGTCGATGTCTCATCTTTTGGTTTGACGCGCGATCCCGAAGCGTTGGAACTCATCTCCCGCATTTCCGGGCTTAACGTTGTAATGGGTGCGGGTTTTTATATGAAATCGCTTCATCCGCCCGATATGGATAAGCTCACCGTCGAGCAGATGACCGATATCATCGTCCGCGATGTCGTCATCGGTGCACAGGGCACAACGATCCGTTCCGGCATCATCGGCGAGGTCGGCGTGGTCGGAAAACCGCTTACCGAAAACGAACTTAAAAGTATTCGCGTCAGTGCTCGCGCCGCGCGCATTACCGGAGCACCGCTAAATATCCACAATTTCGAACCGCTCGATGAAATGATAAAAGTTCTCGACATAATCGAATCCGAAGGCGTCGATCTGCACCGCGTCGTAATGTCGCACACCGGCGGCCGCGACGTGAAAACAATGGAGACGATCTTTAAACGCGGAGCCTACGTTGAATGGGATTTCATGGGCCAGGCCCCGCTGCCTAAGAAGTCTGACGAACAACGGATCGAAAGTATCTACGCGATGATACAGGCCGGTTACGCAAACCAGATGATCCTCTCGCACGATATCTGTATCGCCCCTCAGCTCAAAGAAAACGGCGGCGGCGGATACACCTACATCCACGACATCATCATCCCCGGCCTCAAGGCAAAAGGCGTTGGTGATGACGTGATCAAAACCATTATGGAAGACAACCCTCGCCGTGTTCTGACTTTCGTTGCACCGCAAAAGCAGGTGAAGCAGAAGCCTGAACCACGCAAATAGGAATAAACGGAACGGGCAAGAAACGGGACGGGTTGGTTAAACGGTCATTATAGACAACAGCGGAATGAAATCACCGGCAGATATGAACATCGGATCACCTGCAGGCAATTCGCTGCTGGTGTTTGGTGCCCTGATCATCGCGTGGTGCGCGGCTTGGTTCATAAAGGTGGCTCTGGATCAGCGGTTCATTTTTGTCTCGGCAGAAGCGGGCAGCGCTGTGTATTGGCTAACGGCAAAAGTGCTTCTTTGGATCATACCCGCATGTTGGCTGGTCTGGAATTCCAAACGTCGATTTGAAGATGTGTTTAATTTCGCAGATTGGCGTCGTTGGGTACTTTGGGGAGGCTTGGTTGGGATTGCGATCGCCCTCACCGGCATTATCCCGAAATTGTGGAATGGCGTATCCGTTTTTCCGTCAAGGTTCGACTATGGAACGCTGAACTTGCTCGTCATTGCCCCGCTATTTGAGGAATTTCTGATGCGTGGTGCACTGCTAGGCAGCCTCATTCCTGCCTTTGGATTCGCTCGTGCCAATTTGATAACTGCCGCGTGCTTTGTCGTTCTCCACATTCCCGGTTGGTTCATGATGGGCTCTTTGGGAGCAAAGCTTGGCCAACCGATCGGCGGTGCCGTGTCGATCTTTCTGCTCGGACTTCTCTTCGGCTGGGTCACACGCCGCGGTGGTTCGTTTCTTGGTGCCTCCCTGGCACACTGCCTCAACAATCTGGCCGCGTGACCTGCGTGGAAAAGGCCGGGCCTCTGACGAACGGCGCACGCCGCAATTTCGTCGCGTCGTTTAATACTATTAGAATTGAAGTGTGCGTTGGTTGAACGATGAAAACATTTCGACTAACGAAAAGAAATTCGGAAGTAAAAGGCGGAATTATTCCATGAGTCAGCGACTTGATTACAAAAATGCCTCGCCTGAGGCGTTCAATGCATTGATACATACCGAAATTCAGATCCACAAAAGCGGCCTTGAAAACTCGCTGCTTGAGCTTGTAAAAACTCTCGCATCGCAGATAAATGGCTGCGCTTGGTGTTTGGACATGCACACAAAAGATGCCCGTGCCCAGGGCGAGACCGAGCAGCGCCTGTACCTGATCCCGGTCTGGCGCGAGGCTCCGTGCTACACCGCTCGTGAACGCGCCGCTCTAGCCTGGACCGAAGCCGTGACCTGCATTGCTACGCAAGACGTGTCAGACGAGGTCTATGAGGAAGCTCGCGAACACTTTGACGAAAAGGCTTTGGTCGATCTGACCTTAGCCATTGTCGCGATCAACGGATGGAATCGGATGAATGTCGCATTTCGCACGAAGGTTGGCGATTACGTAAGCCCGCATGCATCTTGCGCCTAGTTCACCCAATAACGACGTAGCGAAACGACCGAGCGTCGCTTGAACAGGTTTTAACAGCAAGGACTAGATGTATGTCGGATGAATCCCCGACGGACGACATCGCTTTAAAATAAAACGCGTATTGGTGCCGACAGACGGCGGACTTGCAGCTTGCCACTCTGTGCTTGAAATCTTCACATGACTCGTTCGCTGGTAGAATGAATCAACCGCCTTTTTGATTGTCGGTTGGGCTTAAATCGCTGAATCAGGGTTCATTTGTTCGTGGTTTGGGCGCGATCTAGGTCTTCATACAACTCACGAAAGTAGGTCTTGATATCGATGTAGCCGTGTGACCACCGTTCGAACCGGCCGGTCAGGGCGGTATCAACAAGCTGATCGACGGTCAAGCCGCGGCGGATGCCGTCGGCGGCGATTGAGCGCGTTTCTTTAAGCATTTTTAGCGACGCTTCAAGATCGGCGCGTTTGGAAAGCGGGCCATGACCAGGTACGAAAAGCGTGTCGGCATTGGTGCGTGCGAGTACGTCTTCCATCAGTGCGATCACACCCTCAAATCCGCCCTCCGGCGTCGTGAATTGGAACATCCCTGAAAAATACGTATCACCCATCTGAACGACATTTGCTTTGCGGAAATATGCAACGAGGTCACTGTTTGTATGTGCCTTTGGATAATGACGAATTTCGATCGTTTCGCCATTTTGATTGAGGTCGATATGGTCGTATACCAGCAGATCGGGCCAGGCCGTCTGTGGTGCGACCGCGGCTTTGGTTTTCGGGTCGATAGAGGAAAGCAGCGCAAGCGTGTTCGGATGCGCAATGATCGTCGCCGTCGAAGCGAAAACCGGCAATCCGCCGCGATGGTCGGGGTGGTTGTGGGTTACAAAAACGAACCGAACCGGCTTTGCAGAAACTTTTTGGAGCACGGCGGCGATAAACGGAGCGGCCGCTGCAACCATAGAATCACCCAGAACAATCCCATCATCACCGACCAAGGCTGTGACGTTGCCGCCTGCGTTGCCGTTGGCTCCTTTCACGTCGTCAATCATATACAGATTGCCGCGGATGTTGCGGATCTGCAGGTTGACCGTCGATGTCGGTGTTGCGCTCTGTGCCGCCGCCCGGCCAGCGATGGAGAGGAGGATCGCGACACAGGTCGCCAATTTGTGTATTCGCATATTTTCGCTAGGTCTTGGAATCGCGGTGCTCACCTAAAACGCCTCACCAAAACTCACCTCTCCTGCAACGGCGACTTGGTAGGCCGAGACGCGGCGTTCGAAGAAGTTGGCTAGTTCCTGTACGTCCTGGAGGTCCATAAAGGCGAAAGGGTTTTTGGCGTGGTAGATCTTTTGGAGGCCGAGCATGGCGAGGCGTTGGTCGGCGATGAATTCGAGGTAATGGCGCATGTCAGCTACGGAGAGGCCGGCGACGCCGCCTGAGAGAATGTCTTCAGCGAACTGCATTTCGCATTCGACGGCTTCGTCGAGCATGTTCACGATGTCGCGCGTTAACGCGTCGTCGAACAACGCAGGCTCTTCCTTACGAACGGTCTTTACCACCTCGAGCGCAAAGTTCATATGCGCAGATTCGTCGCGGAAGACCCAATTCGTCCCAGCGGCGAGGCCGTGGAGCAGGCCTTTTGATCGCAGAAAATAGACGTAAGCAAACGCCGCAAAAAAGAACAGTCCCTCAATGCAGGCGGCGAAACAGATCAAATTAAGCAAAAACTTGCGGCGGTCTTCTTTCGTGTTTAGCGATTCAAGGTCCTGGATCGTGTCCATCCATTTCATGCAGAACTCGCCTTTTTTTCTGATAGACGGAATGTTCTCGATCGCGGCAAATGCCTGCTCACGTTCCTTGTGATCGGGAATATATGTGTCCAACAGCGTCAGATAAAATTGTACATGCACAGCCTCTTCGAAAAGCTGCCGCGAAAGATACATCCTCGCCTCAGGTGCGTTAATATGCTTGTACAAATTCAGCACCAAATTGTTCGACACGATCGAATCGCCCGTAGCAAAAAATGCCACCAACCGATTGATCATATGCCTCTCCGCCGGCGTCATCTTGTTCTTGAGGTCCATCACGTCCGTCGCAAAATCGACCTCCTCAACGGTCCACGTGTTCTTGATCGAATTTTTATACATCTCATAAAAATCCGGATACTTCATCGGGCGAAGGGTTAGATTGAATCCTGGGTCAAGCAGCATAATTCTCTTTTCTTAGTGCCGAAGGCACATTAATGACGTAGCCAGTGGTGAGCGATAGCGAACCTCTGGAAAACCGAATCAAAAAATAAAGCTCCGGAGGAGCGTAACCATAACCGGGGACGAGATCGTGCATTCATATCGCTCCTTCGGAGCTAAAAAACCATTTGTTTGACATCGTTCCAGAGGTTCACTATCGTTCGCCTCTGGCTACTTCATCACCGCCGCTCTGCGGCTCTCATCGTAAACAATCCGTTCTTGAGGATCACCTGGACCGCCACGTTACCACAAATATTTCTCATCGTAATCAACATTGCCGAGTTCCAACAATTCGACATATTCTGTCTGAAAGTCCTTTCCCTTGTGATGTTCTTCCTGATTACGAATATAACTCTTAACTCTTTCCAAATTTCCGGCACTAACCGTAAATGCCCCGTATCCGGTTTGCCAGGCGAATTTCGGATTCAGTTCTCTGCGCACCCAGCCGGATGAACTCGCCTTTAACTCACGCATAAAATGGTCTAGACGACGAGTTGCGTTCAACCCAACCAACAAATGCACGTGATCCTCGATCCCGCCGATCACGAGGGCAACTCCGCCCAGATTCTTAACGGTGCCGCCAAGATAACCATATAGATCGTTCCGAAGGTGTTCGGTTATCAATTTTGCACGGTTTTTCGTGCTGAAAACCAAATGGAAATAGAGCGATGTATGTGTTGATGGCATTCGGTTACGCTCCTATGGAGCTTTGTTCATTTGGGTTACGTATCCAGAGGTTCGTTTTGCTCACCACTGGCTATTCCATCACCGTGCCTTCGGCACTAAGATCACTGACATGCCTCGCATGCCTCAGGGTTCTCCAGCGAACATGCCAATGCCTCTGCATCCGAATATGCGCGAACATCCGGTTCATTTTCGGGAACGAGGTCCGACTTTTTGTGATCCGCCGTCACCTGAGCGATCTTCGTAGCTGGTCGTGAGCGTAGGTAATATGTCGTCTTCAATCCCTTTTGCCAAGCGTACATATACATTGATGAAAGCCTGCCGATGTTGGGGCTTTCCATGAACAAATTCAAAGAAGCGCTTTGGTCGATGAACGCTCCGCGGTCTGCCTGCATGTCGATGAGCGAGCGCATCGGGATCTCCCAGGCGGTGCGGTAGCGGCTGCGAAGCTCGGGCGAGAATTCTTCGATGTCCTGGATCGAGCCTTCGCTCAGTTTGATCTTGTTGCGGATCTCGTCCGTCCAGAGGCCGAGGCCTTTCAACTCAGCAACAAGGTACTTGTTTACCTGAACGAAATCACCTGAAAGCGTTTCGCGTTTGAAGAGATTCGAGACCTGCGGCTCGATGCATTCGTAGCAGCCGGCGATCGAGGCGATGGTAGCGGTCGGGGCGATGGCGATCATCAGCGAGTTGCGAAGGCCGTGTTCCTTTACCATTTCGCGAAGCTTGTCCCAGCGCTTTGTATCGGCGGGAACAATGCCCCACAGATCGAACTGAAACACGCCGTTCGCCGCTCGCGTTTCATCAAACGCCGGATGCTTTCCGCGTGTCTGCGCAAGTTCGCACGATGCATCGAGCGCGGCAAAATAAACTTCTTCCTGTATCTTTGCCGAAAGCGCTCTCGCCTCGTCCGAATCGAACGGAAGCCGCAACGCAAAAAATACATCCTGCAAACCCATCACCCCAAGCCCGATGTTTCGCCAGCGGTTGTTCGAATCGGCCGTCGAAGGGATCGCATAGTAATTCAGATCGATGACTCGGTCGAGTTGGCGAACCGCAAGGCGGACGTTGGCTCGGAGCTTTTCGAAATCGAACTCAGCGGCGGTTGAGCCCTTACTTATGTGCGGGCTACTGACATACCGGGCCAGATTCAGCGATCCGAGATTGCATACGGCGGTTTCGCTGTCGGATGTGACCTCGATTATCTCGGTGCAAAGATTCGAAAGATGAACGACGTTGCCGGCCTTGGCCGTTTGATTTGATTTCTTGTTCGACGCGTCTTTAAATGTCATCCAGCCATTGCCGGTCTGCGCCATTGTCCGCATCATTTTTGCGTAAAGGTCGCGGGCCTTGATCTGCCGGACAAACAGGCCTTCTTCTTCGGCTTTCTGATATGCCGCTTCAAATTCGTCGCCGTACAGATCAGGAAATTGCGGCACCGTTTTTGGGTCGAACAGCGACCACATTTCGTCTGCCTCAACGCGGCGCATAAACAGATCCGGTATCCAGTTTGCGATGTTCAGGTTGTGCGTTCGGCGGGCTTCGTCGCCGGTGTTGTCGCGGAGTTCGAGAAAATCTTCGATGTCGGCGTGCCATGTTTCTAGATAAACGCATGCCGCTCCCTTTCGCTTGCCGCCCTGGTTGACAGCCGAAACCGACGAATCAAGCGTCTTTAGCCACGGCACGATCCCGTTCGAATGCCCGTTCGTCCCGCGTATCAGCGAGCCCTGCGAACGCACGCGATGATAAGCGATCCCAATGCCGCCTGAAAACTTCGAAAGCATCGCAACATCTGAATATTTCTTGTAAATGCTCTCAAGGCTGTCCTGCGGCGAATCAAGCAAAAAGCACGACGAAAGCTGTTCATGTTTCGTACCCGAATTAAATAACGTCGGCGTCGAGGGCACATATTCAAGCGATGAAAAAAGCCTGTAAAGTTCTATCGCCTCACCCGGCGTTTCGGAAAGGCCGCAAGCGACGCGCATCCAGAAGAACTGCGGGGTTTCGATAACATCTCGCGTTACCGGGTCTTTTAGCAGATATCTGTCGTACAAAGTACGTAGCCCAAAAAATTCGAATAGGTCGTTGCGGGTCTGGTCTATTGCGTCATTGAGCTTGCGGCTGTTTTCCGAAACGAAGTTGATCACGCGCGGGGCGATCAAACCTTCTTTCACCCCAAACGCGATCGACTGTGAGAATGAATGTATTTCCTGATTGCGGACCTCTTTTTCAACGTATTGATTCAGAAGGCGGGCGCCGAGGCGCGAATATTCCGGCTCTTCAAATATGAGGCTTGCCGCGGTCTGGATCGAAAGTTTATCCAGCTCCTTTGTCGTCGCTCCGTCATATAGGCCGCTTATTGTTTTTGTGGCGATGCGAAGAACGTCAACATTCGGAAGGTTATAGGTACATCGCGAGATCGCCTTGACGATCTTATTGATATCGACCGGTTCGGACGCTCCACTGCGTTTGGTCACGCGCATTGTTGTCTGTGCCGTTTCCTGCTGGGCCGGCGCGGCGGCTGTAGACTGATTGATGAAAGTATCCATTTAATACCTCTGCGGTCTTTTAAGGCCGCTCAAACAAACGGCCGGTCGGTGCCTCCCGAAAAACGCGGGCAAGACGCACCTGTGCCTGGCGTACGTTCATCCGAAAACGGCGTACCGATCGAGTCAACTGATTTGCTTTGGATTGATTGCGCCTTTCGGCTTCCTACCGGCTGCCGTCACTCTCCGGCTTAAAAATGCCGGAAGAACGGTTTCGCTTTTGGCAGTCGTCGTTCCCCATTACCGCTTAGCGGGGCTATCGGAACCCACGCCTTCAGGCGAGCGTTCCGGTGTCCGAAGTAACAAACTTCCAACTCCACGTTCCTTCAGTGGATATAGACTATATTGTAGCGTTGGGAGTTTGTCAACCCAAAATATTGTGGGTGTAAGAGTGGTGCGGCCTGTAGGCGGAATTTGGCCGGACGGCCGCGAAAACCAAGGCCGGCTCAGGTGTTCCGGCCGGCAAAGACAGACATTGCGGCGTCCTTCAACGCCTCCATCATCCGCCGGTATGGGCCCGGGCCGTAGCTGATCCTGGCAGCACCCAGCTCGGCCAATTCGTGATTCGGCGGAACATCCGCCATGACCATAATGTTCACCGGCAGCGGCGACCGATGGCAAAGTTCGCCTATCAATTCCGGATCGCGCAGGCCGGGCGCGAAAAAGCCGCTGCCACCAGCGTCGGCGTAGGCCTGTGCGCGTTCAATCGCCGCTTCCAGCTGTTCACGCGTGTGCGGGCCGGGCAGCGTTTTTAGAAAAATGTCGGTCCGGGCGTTTATGAACAACGGCAGAGCGTGTTTGTCCGCCTCAGCTCGGACCGCGGCGATCCTGTCGCGTTGCTCCGCTATCGAATAAAGACCCTCACCGCCAACTATCTGGTCCTCAAAATTGATCCCGACCGCGCCGGCCGTAATCACCTTTGCAACGTTCGCCCTTAACTCGCTCAGGTCCGCCGTATATCCGCCTTCGAAATCTAATGTGACAGGCAGATCGACACTTGCCGTGATGCGCCCGATGTTTGCTATCGCGGCTTCCATCGGCAGTTCCTCACCGTCGCTGTATCCGTTCGCCGCCGCGACCGACCAGCTGCCTGTTGCGATCGCCTTTGCACCCGCATCCGCGACCGCCTTTGCGGTTCCGGCATCCCAGATATTGAACAGTATGACCGGATCACCCTTGACGTGGAGCCGAGCGAATATCCCGGCTTTTTCATTTTGTGAATTCATATTTTACAGTCAGCTTTTTCTTCCGTGGATAGCGGTTAGTTTCATCGTTCCTGCTATCCACTGAAGGCCTCTGGCCGTCGCTATGCCGCGGTACCCGGCACAATGTCATGCTACCGTTAAGTTCGCTCGATCTGCAACGGGCCTCGAATCGGCCTATTTGCAAATGTCCGCGCGGGAACATTCCATCACGGATGAGTTCTTTACATTTAAATTCGCTGACCTTTATACTTTGTTGAGATGCTGGCTGGACGGGTAAAGCAAGCGATAGGTGTATTAGTAGTGCTGGCCTCGATCTGCGCTTCGTCGATCGCTGCGTGTGCTTGTACCCACCACCGTCCAGCGGCGGCTGCAAATACCTGCCACGCCGCAAGTCATGCTTCTATCAATGAAACGGTTTCGGAAGATGTGGCGGACACAGGTTGCCGATGTTTTGTAAATGCACCGAGCCCGTTTCTATCCGCAAAATCCAAATTTCCGGGCGACGCCTTGCACGATGGCCCGATCGCAAAGAAGTACATCGACGCCGGCATCGTAATGCGGGCCGTTTCGACTCAGGCCGGAATTTTTAGGCCAGCGGTGGGATACCGCGGTTCCGTTCACAGCCAACGCGCTCCTGCCCGTGCCCCTCCGCGCCTGTAAGCCCTGAAAATCGCATCCATTTTGCCGGTGCAGACACCTCGGTGAGAGTTTTTCCTTTCGAGGAATGCGTTTCCCGGCGGGTTTATTTTTCATTTAACGATCGGAGGAAATCGTGAAGAATTTTATTTTGATGTTATTTATCGCTCTCATCGGGAGCGGTTATTCATACGCGCACACCGCGTTCACGCTCGTTAGCAGCGAGGTCAAGACCGTAAAGGCGGGCGATGTAGCCTCGCTGGAGAAAGATCAGACCATCGGAAAACGCGAAGGCTCTACCCTTACGTTCACCGAAAAAGAGATCAGGCTCGTCGTCATCACCGGCCCTGAGGACGATATGTTGTCGTATCGGATACAG
>JADYZI010000069.1 GCA_020853255.1 Acidobacteriota bacterium | reverse complement strand
TGCGAATTTGTCCCGCTAGTACATGCCGTAAAAAAGACGGCAATAGTTGAAGTAAATAAAACGGTTACCAAAATAAATATTCTTCTCATTATTCTTTTCTCTCTTCTACTTGTTTCGCCTATCTATTCTTTAGATCTATTCACCAGCCTGCGTAGTCCGTAGCTGATAAACCCCTTCTATAACGACCCGGTCGCCCTCTTTTAGTCCCGATACGATCTCGTAGAAATCCGCACCTTCGGCCCCGAGTGCGACCTGACGCTTCTCGAACGTTTCGCCGCCGTCAAAGATGAACACAAAGGTTTCGGCTTGTTCCCTGACTACCGCTGACTTCGGCACGGCCAGAACTTGCCTATCGCCGCTCGTGTCGATCGTGATCTCTACAAAATTGCCATCCTTGAGCCGGTTGAATGGATTCTTGACCTCGTATATCACAGGCACGGTCCGCGTCTGCTCATTTACAGTTTGGCCGATCGAGACAAGGCGTCCGTCACCGTCAGCCGTACCGATGGTGTAAACGTCGCCGAGCAGAGCGGACGACGTGAAACTTGCTCTTGTGGATTCGCGAATCGTCGCGAGGTCCTTCTCAAAAACCTGCGCTTCTAAGAGGACGGTGGACAAATTCACGATGTTCAGTAACTCGGCTCCGCTTGCGACCTGCTGTCCGCTCGTGGCTTTGATCTGGTCGATTATTCCCGTTATCGGCGATATCAAGGGGAAATTTCGCGACGGCTGTCTGACGGTCGGGGAGCGGAAAATAGCCTGCCCGGCCTGAGCCGATTTGATCTGGTCGCCCAATAAAGCGACCTGCTTATCGGCTGACGCGATTTCATCGTCGATGACCTTAACGGCTGTTTGAGCTTCTTCGACACGTTTCCGGGGAACTGCGCCAACCTCAAGAAGGTTCTGCGACCTTCGAAGCTCGCGCTGGGCCTGAGCAAGACGCGTCCTCGCTTGTCCCGCCGCCGCTCGCGACTGTGCCTGTTGCGACTGCAGAGAAAGGACAGTATTCCGCAGTTCTAATTTTCGAGCCTCGACCTCCCGCTGTTGTGCCTCGACATCAAGTCTTTGCGACTCAAGCCCGGTCTGTCCTGAAACGTCAAGAACCTGTTCAACGTATCCAATCTGTTCGCCGCGACCGACCGCAGAACCCAAAGCTACCACCTGATTAAGCACGATACTTCCGGGCACCTGTGCGGTAACGACACCTTTGGCGTCCGGTCGAGGTCTAACCACTCCTGTGGTTTTCAAGCCGCTAGTGATTTGCCGCGTGTCGATCAATTGAGTCTTGATCCCGAATAAGAGCTGCGATTCTTTCGGCACAGTGATCGTCGTACCTTTCGGTAATTCGTTTACCGCTGGCGTCGAAAAGGCATCGGATGGAATCGCAGCTGTTTCGCGAGTCTGAGAAGGCGGAAGAAGAAACGCAAAGGCAACCGCACTCAAAAGAAACACCGTGAGAACAACGGCACCTGCCGGTGCTAATCGCCTAAAAGACACATGCCCCTTTCTTTTCAGAGCGTAAAAGACGACCGCAAATGAAGTCCCCGAAAGTACGAGCAGAATCAGAAGACCGACCCAAAAAGATGTCCGGATCGGTGCTCGAGAAACCGTGACCGGAAAATCTGCCGAAAACGTCCGCTTGTCTTCAGTGGTTACAGCAACAACTAACTTGTAATCGCCCGAGCTGTCGAACTGGTAGGAACCACGGTATAAGCCGCCCGGCTCTTCCTTCGCGGCAATATTTCCGGAAACTACCGTACCGTCAGGCCGTGTGACGCTAAGCACGACAGCGGCTTTCTCCACTGGCAGCGGCCCGGAACCGAACCCGCCCTGAACGGTCTCGCTCACAGAGACAAGTACATGCCCCGTTTCACCCGAACGCGGATCGCCAGGGAGGCGTTTCATAATGACAGTCAGTTCGCCGCTGTCGTTCTTAACATTCCGTTCGGAGGTAATCGTCGCAATTGGAGCCGCTCCCGCCGCAGCTGGAACTAGAGCCTCTGCAGCGAACGACGGCACAAGGCATACAGCGATAAGGAAAAATGCTATCTGACTTCTCCTCGCTTTCGCATTCCGCATTAAGTTTTTAATGGACCTATTCATTAATGTGCGTGTGCCTTTCCGTACAGAGCCTGCATTGACAGAACATCGATCCTCACCGCGTCGGTGATAGCTTTTGCCAAATCATCCTTTGCGCCGTTTGCCTTAATATCTGCACCTAGCAACAGATCGTCATCATGGCCCTTTCCTGCAAACTGGCTGAGAAAACCGGCCGGCACGCCTTCCACCTTGATCTCTTTAATTACTGGCGACCCGTCCTTGTTCTCGTAAATAACGATGATCTCTTTACCGGCCGCCTTGACGATCGTTACCGATCCGACTTGCGTTCTTGTACCGCTGGCAGTGGAAAAACCTGGATAGGAGTGATGATCTTTCTCGGTGACTTTTCCGCCGGTATCCTTTTCGATAGACGCGATCTGAGCGTCGGTTAACTCCTTGTGCATGGCCGTGAATGTCTGTGCACCGGGAAGCGCCGCTTTTACCGAGGCAGGAATCTCATCGGCTTTCGCTGGTGCGGCGGCGTTATCTGCTGTCGTCGAGTTCGCAGGCGCTTTATTCGCCGCAGCTGTGTTGGCGGCTGGGGTTGTCGTTCCGCCGGAACACGCTAGTGAGAACAGGCTCGCGGTAAGTGCAGTTACGAATATGAATATTTTCATTTTTTCTCCTCTTCTTTTCTTGGTTTGGTCGATTTTAGTAATCCAATACGTTCGGCTTTATTCTCGTTAACCGACTTCAAAAATTCTTCCCTGTTAAACTGGCCCGGCACGGTCTTCGTATCTGGCAGTACCGATGTCGATCCAGGCATGAATGCCGATGATGGCAGGGCCGCACCGACTGCTGCTTCCAGTGCAGTTAAGGTCGTGTAGTATTCTTCCAAAACCCGGTTGTAATTCGTGACGTTCTCATTCAAACGACGCTGTTCATTGACGACCTCGAACACCGAAAACTCGCCGGCACTATAAGCCGCCCTGACAGTTTGCAAATTTGCCTCTGCCCTCGGAAGTATCTGAGTCGTGTACAGCACCAGCTTTTCCGCCGCCGCCCGATACTGGCCGTAAGCAACGGCAACATCGCGTCGTATCGTTGCCTCTAAAAATTCGCGTGTACGAACCGCCTGAACCTGTTCACCGACAGCGGAGGCAATGCCGCCTTGGTTGCGGTTGGACACGGGAAGATCGATCGACACGCCGAATGTCAGTTCGTTGTCGCGACTGTTGATAATTCCGCCTCCGGCCGATGCGGGCAGATCGGTAAATGCCTTGGTACGCGAAAAACGCAACGAAGGCGTGATATCCGGAGCGGCCTGCGCCCGAGCCAAGTCGAGCCTCGCGGTTCCCAGCCGCTCGCCGATCCGTGCGGCCTGCAAGTCGGAGCGATCGTTTAACGCCTTTTGGGTAAGTTCGCTAAGCCCCAGATCGAGCCGCGGAGGCCGGTCGGACTGAGGCGCCAATCGAATCGGTTCCGAAACATCGGATCCGATAAGCGTTCGAATTCTTAACAAGGCAGTTTCCAATTCGTTTCTTGCTTCGATCCTTTGGATCTTCAGCCGGTCGCTTTCGACTTTGACCAAATTCAGATCGAGCGGAGCGACATCGCCCTCGTTTAAGCGTGCTTCCGTCACCCGAACCAGTTCCGCGTCGGAGGCCAGAAGTCTTTCCAGTACATCGAGTTGCCGCGCGGCCGATATAGCACGAGCGTAATCGCGGCGAATTTCGACCGCGATATTCCGCTCGATAGCGGCGACCTCGGAGCGAACCTGCTGGAGTTCGAGTTCGGCGACGGTACGCCGCTTTCCACGTTTGCCTCCAAGCTCGAAAGGTTGAGAGATCCCCGCAGAAAAGTCATACTCGCTTTCGCCGCCCAAGAAACGCGGGCTGCCGTATTCGGTAGTAAACGTCGGATTTGGCCGAAGTCCGGCTTGAACCAGACGCCCCTCGGCGATCACCAGTCGCTGCCGAGCCGCAAGCAGATCCGCCCGACGGCTGCCCGCACTTTCAACAAGCCGCTCGACACTCAAACCATCTTGGCCAATGTATTGAAGCGACGGGGCCGGAGTCGGAACGGGCGAGGGATCAGTTTGCTGGGCAAATGCCGAATGAAAGCTGCCAAAAAAGAGGACGGCTAACCCGAGCTTCGCTGAATACTCACCCACGATTACTAAAATATTCCTTATGCCCATGGAGTGTTGGTAAACGATGTTCGCGAGATTCTTACGCAGAAAGTGCTTCCTCGTTAACTCCGGGGCCAGCGGCGAAACGCCACACGAAATACACAAGCCCGAAAAGCAAAATTATTACAAGCAAAAAGACAACGCCGATCACCAATTGCGTGAACCAGGACGTTCCGCCCTCGGCAGTGAGCGTGGGCGGCTTTACTTCGATACCGGAAAAAGTGGCGGTGTCGGTTTCGCCATCGTGCGACACGTTAGCCCGCATCTTGTAAACGCCTGTCGGCATCGCCGGAAAGGTCACGCTGTATGTGCCCGCCTGGTCGCCGGCCGCAACGCTCGCGTTAAAGACGGTACCGTTCGTCGATTCGACCTCGACCTTGGCATCGACAGCCTTGAATGGTTCGTTGGTCTCAAATTTCGTGATAAAAAGCAGCCCGGTCGTAATCTTGTCCGGCTCCATCGCAGGGTGCTTTACCATTAGCTCGAGTTCGCCCAAACGAGTCGAATGAGATACAACGCCCTTCGAGTTCGCCGTGGACTTTGGCTTCGCGTCACCATGATCCTCACCGCCATGGGCGAGCATCGCGGTAGGCGAGACAACCGTGAACAAAACGCTTCCCAGCATAAAATACCCAACAAATCGCGCGATCTGACCTCTCATATACCGAAATATAAGGGCAATAGCTGTACCACTCGCTTTTTCCGATGTTTATTGGGTTTAACGGGAGTATTCGACGAGGCGATGCGGCCACGATGTGTAATAAGAGACAGGAGATGTCTGTTATCAAACACCATCGGCGGCGGACGAGACTTTTGTGGACACTATCTATCTGTTTTGGAAACCGTATGCATGCGGGTTATGGGGAGATTCAACTGCGAACTTCACGCGAGAATTAGAGAAACCTCGGATAATTTTTCGTGTGGACTGAAATCAATTACAGAATAGATTGGCTCAATCTATTTCCGCTGCAACACGCGCTGATTCGATGATCCTCGATACTCCCCCGTCTCAGCGACTAGAGATGATTCAAAAGGACCGTCAATGAGCAGGTCAATGTGGGACAGAGTATTGGTAATGCTAGGGTCGTCCTTTGCAGTTAGTTTCTCGATAGTATTGCCCGTGTAGACGACAATGTGGAAGCCAAGTTTCTTCAGTCTCAACACAAGTTCCGCCACAGAATCAGATTGATCAAAAGGCTCACCTCCGAGAATTGTTACACCGTCGTTCTCATAGCGTTTTGAAACGATCTCTTCGAGAATTGAGGAAATGGAAACCTTTTTCCCGTTGTGGCGACTATGGGTTTCGGGAACGTAGCAACCTGGACAACGAATTGAACAACCGGCAACTTGAATTACGCTTCGACGACCCGGGCCATCAACCACTGAGTTGTGATATATGCGATGAAGCCAAATGTACTGGCGATCATCGTAAAGACAACTCGGTTCCCAAGAAGGGCCTTCCATCGGCTTTCCGCAATTCAAACTTTGGGAAGTCCCAAGGTCGTCTCTGAGATCTATCAGTAGATTAGCGGAAATGCCTGAGACTTCAGCGGTAAGTTTCCCACTGTCCGGTTCGAGTATGAAGGTGATCTTATTGCTCATCCTCGTGTGTTGGTCTGTTTGACGCTGGGCGCGACAAAATATTCTTGCTTTTTGGTTTCGGCACAGGGATCGCCGAGAATTTCCTTTAACTGTTTCGCCGCTTTCTCACAAGCGGTACCTTGATACCCCTTTATCTCGGTTTCGCATGTTCCGCGTTCGGTATCGATTTTGAATTCAACTTCAGGCATTTCGGCATCCTCCTTAGTATTTGATTCTAATTTTGAGAGTTTTTCCGATTCGTTCCTTGATAAGCGTG
>JADYZI010000068.1 GCA_020853255.1 Acidobacteriota bacterium | reverse complement strand
GCCTGCTTAAAGGCAAGACCGAGGACCTGATCAAGAAGAAGGCCTACATGAAATATTACATGCACGGCGTAGGCCATTACCTCGGCATGGATGTCCACGACGCGGGCCGCTACTTTACAGATCAAACGGCCAAAAACTCTCGCCCGTTCGCACCGGGAATGGTGCTGACCGTCGAACCGGGCCTGTATATTCCACCCGACGACAGATCCGCCCCAGCCAAATACCGCGGCATCGGTATCCGCATCGAAGACGATGTTCTTGTAACCAAAGACGGCAATCGAAACCTGACCGCAAAAGTGCCGAAAGACCCCGATGAGATCGAAGCTATTATGGGACGCCGCTCGCGACGGTAATCGCTAATCGTAGACCAGCCGTAGAAGAAGGTCCGATGCGACCGTGCCAACTCAATGTCTATCCATCTTTTTCGAGCTGTCATGCGGCCACGGCGGCCTGTGCAAATTCCCGCGAAGCTCGTTCCCGAATCTGTTCAAGAGATTCATCAGCGTGCGGATACAATTCGCCATTTTCGAAAACTGTGCGCATTGCGGTCGAGCGAGCTTCTGTATCGCGTTCAACATCCTCCAGATGGATAGTCTCAAATGCCCAGCGGGCCTGTGCGTCGTAGTGTTTGATCAGATCAAGGCGCCCGGCTTTTGAGCGTTTCCCCATATCGGTCACGGGGCTTTTGAACACGTCGTGCCATTTGCCATCGATCATTATCGCTGAGCATTTGAATGCAAATTTCAGCGTATCACGGTCCACTTTCTGCAGTAATGCCCCGCCCATGCCGAAAGCGATGTTCGTAGCGGAAAACCCCTGACCGGTAAGTTCTTCCAGGATAGCAGCGATCGATCCCGGATTAACACCATCACCCTGAATAACGCGTACATTGTTTAGCACCTTGAAACCTTTTGTATTCACAAATGTTCCGAATTTTTCGGCTAGCAAGTTAGCCACTTTTGATACGACTGCGACTGGATCGCCACTGTCGGGGCGAATGACGATAGTCGCTCCGGAATCGATCACCTCTTGCCGCAACATCTCGCCCCAGATGTGTTCGACCGCGTTGTAGATATCCCAGGAATCTGATACTACCGCAACCAGGCTTCCAGGTTTGGCATATCGGACCAACATATTTCGGTATGCATCAACCTCGTGTTCCTTGCCCCAACTTGTTATCGTCGAGTGCTCAGCGGCCGGGATAGAGTAGGCGGATATCTCATCATTATAATAATCGCGAAGCATCCGGATAGCGATGATCGTGTCGGTACCGCGAAAGTTTACGAGGTGAGCAGCACCACCGATTGCAGCCGACTCGGCGCTAGACACCCCGCGGGCCCCAAAGTCGTGCAGTTTGAACAGTATCTCGTTTGCCGGGTCGTCTGCCGTTTTTTCGAGATAGCCGTAGATAAGCTTCTTCAGATAGTAGCTCTGCGTGGCAACCGTGATCGGGTACCAAAGACGCATCAATTGGGTCTCAAAATAGCTCGTCAGCCAGGCGAATTCGGGATCTGTGTTCTCGACCGTCATCAGCACATTGTGAAGGGGAATGATCGAACCTTCCGGAACGGCACGAATGCGCAAGGGGAGCCGCCCGTGATGCTTTGCTATCAGCCGCTGCCATCCTTCGCTGTTGAACGGTACCATGTGTTTGGGAACGAGAGCTGCGGCTTCGTAAAACTCATCGTAAGAGATCGGGGCCTCGAAATACTTCTTCAGTATGTATTGAAGCCCGAAGAACACGCTCGAACTCCACCCTCGTTCGCTGCCTCGGGATTCAAGATATGAAAAAACACGTTCGGTCGTAGGCGGGTACTGCAGATAGTGGCTTGTCTTGTAAGAGTCAGTATCAAGAATTCTATTGATCTTCATTTGCTTCACTTCTTGTGAATTTTGGTCCTTCGGCCTCTACGTGAGGCCGGCTGTCTTACATCTCGCGGTTAACAGGCGTATCAATGAAATATCGGACGATGTCGTAATGGTCCTCGAAGAACTCATCCTCGACGTCTCCCAGAGCTGAGATCGGAAGCCAAAACGCGTGTGAAGCATCATCGCCGCCCTTGACCAAGGGCAGGCCGTCCTCCAGCCTCGGAAACAGCTCCAGAAAGAATGCGTGAGTCACAGTCCGGCCTCGTTGGCTGCGGTCCGGATCATCAAAGACCTCGTTGGCGGTGATCGCCCTTCGCAATGCGCCAGCATCGACATTGATCCGCGTTTCCTCACGCAATTCACGAACGCAGCTGTCCTTGAGACGCTGGCCGGGTGCTAGAAATCCACCCGGCAAAGCGATTTGCCCCTTTCCTGGCTGTTGGCCGCGACGAACCAGGAGAATGTGTCCGCGGGCGACGCAGACGGCATCGGTCGTGACGAATGTCGGCGGAAAATTGACGCCCGTGAATTTGGTTTTCTCGCGATAGCCGGTCACGTAGGCAAATTCGTGCTTTAGCGTTTCGAAGGCATCGGTCCCCTTGAATTCGTTCACCGCTTTCGCCACCGCTTTGGGAACAAGCTTTTGCCATGCATCGCCGCCGGTAAAAAGATCCTTTCGGATGTCGGTAGAGCTCAACTCTTTTGAAAGACCACGATCGGTGGAAATTTCCTCAAACGTCCATTGCGGGAAAACCTTTAGGTAATAACTACTCGAATCTTTGTAATGCCCAACAAGCGCCGTTCTGATCTGCCCCAGCAGAATGTTGTGCCTTGTCGGTTCGAACTCTTCGGCGGAATTATCTAGCAATTGCTCCTGCTCAGTTCGAACAATGTTCTGCACCTCGGAAACCCAGTTCGTCTCGTTGTATGGATGATCCCGAAGGCGTTCGAACACAAGGCGGCGATTCTCGTCGTTGTTAAAGCACGCCCTGATCATCCGCTCGCGCAGCTCAGGCGTGAACGGGTTCTTGACATTAGGCGCCTTTTTTGCGGAGCCGAGAATAACAACGCATTTCTCCCCAAGCTCAAGGGCCTTATCAATAAGTTGTTTATGGATTATATGAAACGGCTGGAACCGTCCGATCACGACGGTCAAACGATATCTGTTCATTTGTTTAACACTCCCTGTGTCTCTAGTTTCACCGCCAGCCTCCATGGCTAGCTAAGCTAATCGTAGTCCTTAAGCTTTCGCACGTCAACCGGAAACTTGGAGCCACAAATGGCGGCCGTTTGCCTACAATACAAGTCGCAGCCTATTAACCGGGACCGTGTCTTCCTTATGGCTTGCTCTTAGAAACGGTCAGTGTTGCCGTGTATGCGGAGGGGGCGTATTTTGAAGTCCTGGATTGTCGCGGCTGCAGGTCTGTGAGCGTCACTGTGTAGCCCTGAAAATCGGCTGACTTCTTGTCCATTGTGTTCAGTTCGGCCTCCGACGTTTTTCCGCCGCGGGTGAGGGCCACTTTTATACGTGCCACTCCGGCCCAAACGCAGTTTACGTCAACAGGGCAACGCGAATCTTCGATCAGCTCGAGAAACTTAACGGTCACCCCGCCCGTTTTTGTCGTTTTTTGTTGGCCAAACCGAATCTCAAGCGTTTGACAAGCCTGTGCCGGAACGACGATGTTCAGTCCGACCATTGCGAAAATGATTAGTGCTGCTGTTCTCATTTGATTCCCCCCCTTTTTCAGGCGCCCAAAGATCGGCGGCCGCATACTGTTAGAACGATCCGGCGCCCCTCCGGTTGCAACCTTAGATCCGCAACTCTGCAAAAGGCGCCCTTTCTTATACCGCAGCTTTCGATTGTTCCATTTTTTCAACTATTGCCCGGGCAAATTCGTTTGTCTTGGCCGTACCGCCCAGATCTTTCGTGAGGACCCTGCCTTCGGCAAAGACAGCCAACATTGCCTGTTCAG
>JADYZI010000067.1 GCA_020853255.1 Acidobacteriota bacterium | reverse complement strand
GCCTTCCTCAAGCCGTTTCCTGCATTCGCGTTCGATCTTCTCACCGGTGAGTTTGTTCAAATAGTCGTCGGCATACACAACTGCCGTCGTGCGCGAAGTGCCGGTGCGGGCTGCTTCCATTTCCATAGATCACTGACTAAATTGTTCTTAAGTAGAATGACGAGCGCCGAAAGGCCTGAAACAATTTACTTTTCTATCACATCGGCCAAGCAAAAACAACAAAAATCTGGGATGGGGTGTCTATCGAAGCAGCCACTTTGCGAAATGGATTTCTTCTTCGGTGTGTTTCGTTTCTCGATTCGTGCTTTTCGTGGCGGCGAAGCCGGACCCGGACCCGGGACCACGAAATCCGCGAAACAGGACACGAAAATCAACGAAATAAAACTTCTTCGGGGAAGGCAGCCACTTTCAGTTTTAGTTCAAGCTCTGTGGCCTTTGTGTCTTCAACTTTGTGCCTTTGTGTTTAGGGGCCGGTTTTTTTAACACCGAGTACAAAGTTTAAGACACAAAGGACGCTAAGAGCGGTTAAGACCGAGGAGAGTCGAAATTCGGGAACAAGCACCCTGCATTTCAGCGAGTCTCATGGGCATTTATTGGATTTCGCCTTGGTTTCGGTTTTTCTATGTTCACGGTTTTGCTGTTGGCGGGGAACTCTGCGGGCGGGGCAAGTGTCACGGGATAAAGATTTTAATTGACTTGAACCGGGAATAGCGCTAGATTTGCGGTTAAATCTCGAACGCGCTTCTCTTTACGAGATCCACCCGACCGAATCTGGAGTGTACATTATGTCTTTACCCCCTCGCGGGCTGACGCTGCGCGTTTTTGCGGTTTTTTGCTTACTGACCATTTCCCTGATCCATTCAGGCACGGCCTCTCATGCCGAAAGCAAGAATTCTACTGGCCCACTGAACTTGATGCCCGTTGCATACGGAGCAAGTATTTGGGAATACGTGCTTACTGGAATACTGCTCCCGTCCGGGCTGCAGATTCCGGCCGATGCTCAAAACGACGACACATCCAAACCCGCCGTCCTGGCCGTCGCGACCGTGAGCTATACGGGTATGACTTCGATCTCGTGTCCGGCAGAGCCGGTCGCGACGATCGGTCCCGCCGTTCCGGGCCTGACATTTAGCCAACTCTCTCGCGGCAGCGGGGTCACATGTGCTTCCAACACATCTGGGATCAGCGGATTCGGATTCAATGGAGATCTTCCAACGAATTTGGCAGCAAGCAAATGGTACAAGTTGAGCATTGCCAGCGATTCAGGCACAGCATTTACGGTCGATGCCCTAAGTATTGTTGCGAGTGTGAGCACATCAACTGCGGCAAACAGGATCAATATTCAGTACAGTATCGACGGCGGGGCGATGGCGTCGATCGGCGAATTCATACCCACAGGCTCGTCCGCCACGGCATATCCGATCGTTCCTTCATCGATTGTAGCGGTCGGGCCAGGGCACACGCTCAACCTATTCTTTGTCCCTTACAATCCCAGTGCAAGCGGGACGACGATACGCATCCAGAACAACACCTCGATCACCGTAACAACTTCGCCCGTGGAATACACCGTTACCTACGACGGTAACGGAAATACTGGCGGGACTGCGCCGGCTGATGCTAACAATCCTTACAATCCGACGGAGTGGGTCAGTGTTGCGGGACCGGGCGATCTGGTCAAGGCGGGTTACACATTCGGCGGGTGGAACACTGCCGCGAACGGCAGCGGGACGCATTACAATCCAGGCCAGCTTTTCGCTATCAATGCGAATACGACGTTGTATACACAGTGGATCGTCGCACCGTGCTTTTCATCCGGGAGCCTGGATCCTACTTTCGACACGGACGGCAAGGTGACGACGTCGATCGCGAGCGGTAACGACTTTGGGCAGGCTGTGGCTATCCAGGCGGACGGTAAGATCGTGGTTGCGGGATACGCCTCTAACGGGACGAACGATGATCTCGCGGTCGCGAGATATAACACGGACGGCTCGCCCGATACGACATTTTCGGGTGACGGCAAGGTCACGACTCCAATATTGGGTTTCGATCAAGCCTACTCTGTTGCCATCCAACCGGACGGCAAAATAGTCGCCGCGGGAGCCAGTGGCAGCAGTTCAAACCTTGACTTCGCCATCGTCCGATATAACTCCGACGGTTCGCTCGACACGACATTTGACGGTGACGGTAAGGTTACAACGCCCATCGGAAGTTCTTTCGACGGAGCCTACTCAGTTGCCATCCAGCCTGACGGCAAGATCGTGGCCGCGGGATATACCGACAATGCGTTCGACACTGATTTTGCCATTGCACGCTACAACTCGGACGGCTCACCGGATACGACATTTGATGGCGACGGCAAAGTTGTTACAGCCTTTGGAACCTCTTTTGATGGTGCCTACGCGGTCGCGATCCAGGCCGACGGCAAGATCGTGGCCGCTGGAACCAGCATGAATGGGGCGGAGTTTGATTTCGCTCTTGTCCGCTATAACTCAAACGGCTCGCTTGACCCGTCGTTTGACACTGACGGCAAGGTGACGACGTCGGTTGTGACCTCTTCAGATCAAGCCCGATCGGTCACAATCCAGTCTGACAGCAGGATAGTGGCGGCCGGATACAGTTTTAACGGAACAAACACCGATTTTGCCGTCGTTCGCTATAACTCCAACGGCTCGCTTGACACGTCGTTTAGCGGGGACGGCAAGGTGACCACGGACGTGCTCGGTTTTGACGATTTTGCGCTTTCGATCGCCGTGCAGCCGGACGGGAAGATCCTGACTGCGGGATACAGCGATAACGGGTCGGACCAGGATTTTTCCGCGCTGAGGTATAACGCGAACGGCTCGCTCGACGCCTCTTTTGACGCGGACGGCAAGGTGACGACGCAGGTGGGGATCTCACACGATCAAGCCAATGCAGTCGCCATCCAGCCGGATGGCAGGATAGTTGCGGCGGGATACAGCTTGACCGGTTCGAACGCCGATTTCGCCGTAGTCCGCTATGGCGGCAATTGCCCTCCGTTACCGCCGGACCTTTCAATCACGAATGTCACGCACAACGAAGGCAATAGCGGCACAACGACATTCTCGTTCACGGTATCGTTGACAGCGCCTGCTCCTCCCGGTGGAGTCACTTTTGACATCGCGACCGCCGACAACACGGCAACAACTGCTGACAATGATTACGTCGCAAGATCTCTAAGCTTGCAGACGATCAATGCGGGAGGCACAAGTTACACATTTGACGTCTTGGTTAACGGCGACACGACGCCCGAGGCAAATGAAAGATTTTCTGTGAACGTGACCAATGTCACCGGCGCCAGTGTCGCTGATGGCTTGGGTCGCGGGACGATTCAAAACGATGATGTAGCCGTACTTAACACCTTGAGCTACAACGGCAACGGCAACACAGGCGGAACTGCGCCGGTTGACGCTAACAATCCTTACAATCCGACGGAGTGGGTCAGTGTTGCGGGACCGGGCGATCTGGTCAAGGCGGGTTACACATTCGGCGGATGGAACACCGCCGCCAACGGTACGGGGACGCATTACAACCCGGCACAATTGTTCGCGATCACAGCCGACACGACGCTCTATGCCGAATGGGTCATCGCGCCGTGCTTTAATTCGGCGACGGGGAGCCTCGATCCGTCATTCGACGGTGACGGCAAAGTGACAACAATCACGAGGGGGGGAAGCGGAATTGTAAATGTCAGCTCGATGGCGATCCAGCCGGATGGCAAGATAGTTGCCGCGGGTTCTAGCCCGAACGGGTCGAACAGGGATTTTTCCTTCGTGAGATATAACCCGGACGGCTTGCTCGACACTTCGTTTGGTATTGACGGCATAGTGATGCACCAAGTGCAGATCTTTGCGGAAGATGTGGGTTTGTCGGTCGCGATCCAGCCGGACGGCAAGATAGTAGCAGTAGGCTGGACCGATGACGGGACGGGATCACTTATTGGCCTAATGCGGCTAAACACTGACGGCTCTCTCGACACATCGTTCGGCGCCGGCGGCATTGCGGCCACCGATCTGCCCGGCTCCGGGGAAATGGCCCGGTCGGTTGCCATTCAACCGGATGGAAAGATAGTCGTGGCGGGTCAAAGCGGGAACGGGCCCAACACTGATTTCGCCGTACTTCGATACCGCGCTGACGGTTTACTCGACACATCGTTCGGTACTGGAGGCACGGTGATCACCGATGTGCTCGGCGCTGACGACGTAGCCCAGTCGGTTGTCATTCAACCGGATGGAAAGATAGTGGTCGTGGGACAAAGTTGGAATGTGTCCAACACCGACTTCGCAGTCGTGCGATATAACTCTGACGGCTCGCTCGATACTTCGTTTGACACCGACGGCAAGGTGGTGACTGACGTGCAGAACAATAATCCCGACCTTGCCTCATCCGGCGCGCTACAACCGGATGGAAGGATAGTGGTGGCTGGCTCCAGTTTGCAGGGTCTTTTTCAATTTGCGCTCCTGCGATATAACACTGACGGTTCGCTTGACACTTCATTTGACACCGATGGAAAGGTGGTGACGTCCGTCCATGGCGAGTACGATTTTGCTTACTCGGTCGTTGTACAGGCTGACGGTAAGATAGTCGCGGCGGGCCGTAGTCTTAACGGGCCGAACTATGATTTTGGCCTCGCGCGATATAACACCGATGGCTCGCTTGATACCTCGTTCGATGGGGACGGCAAGGTGACGACAGGTGTCCTGAACTCTGACGATGAAGCGTACGCTGTCGCCATCCAACGGAACGGCAGAATAGTGGCGGCCGGACAAAGCTTTAGGGAGAATAACTTTGATTTTGCCCTTGTACGATACGGTAGTTCCAATTGCGACACATCGCCGCCGGATACGACCATTACGGCAAATCCGCCGGATCCGTCAGCGAACGCGAATGCATCTTTCTCATTCACGGGGACGGATGAACCGGGCGGCTCCGGCGTTACTGCCTTTGAGTGCAGCATCGACGGGGGAGCATTTGCGGCTTGCACCAGCCCTCAAAGCTACCATGGACTGAGCGAAGGGCCGCATACATTTAACGTAAGGGCCATCGACGGTGCCGGAAACGCGGACGCGACGCCCGCAAGCTATACGTGGGTCATAGATACAACGCCGCCGGACACGACGATAACCGTGAGTCCGCCCGATCCGTCTGGCACATCGTCGGCCTCGTTCTCGTTTGCGTCGAACGAAGCCGGAGCTGTTTTCGCGTGTTCGCTTGATGGTGCTGCCTTTGCCGCGTGTACCAGCCCTCAGATCTATTCAGGACTTTCCGACGGCCCGCATACATTCCAGGTGCGAGCGGTTGACGCCGCGGGCAACGTTGATCCGACACCGGCCTCGCATCCGTGGGTCATAGACACAATGCCGCCGGACACGACGATAACGGGGAATCCGACCAACCCGACGAACAGCACGAGTGCATCGTTCACGTTTACTTCGAACGAAACTTCCGTAACGTTTGAATGTTCGCTTGACGGGGCTGCGTTTGCAGCTTGTACTTCGCCGAAGTCCTACACGGGGCTGGCGCTTGGTTCACACACCTTCCAGGTGCGGGCGAAAGATTCGGTCGGCAACACCGATCCGACGCCGGCGAGCTATACGTGGGTGATCAACTCGCCGCCGACCATCTCGGCCGCTGGCGGGGTGACACGAGTTCAGGCCGCCGGGCCTTCGATCTCACAGATCGCGACGGTCGGCGACCCGGACCAGGCGCCAAATACACTCGCGGTCACGGTCAACGGCGGACCGTCGGCGACCGTAAATGGCGTGACGGTGAATTCGATCACGATCGCACCGTCGGGTGCTGTCTCGGCAAGCGTTTCGGCCGCGTGCGGAGCGACTAACGCATCATTCACGCTTCGCGTGACCGACAGCGGCGGCCTGTTCGCTCAGGCGACGTTGGCCGTAACTGTCATCAACGAGACCGTTCCGCCGGTGATAAATCCGATCGCAAATGTGATCGCGACACTTCCGCTAAATTCTCCCGCGACGTCGATGGCGGTCAGTTTCCCGCTCCCGACGGCAACGGACAACTGCGGTGCGGTCGTTGTCACGACCAATCCGGTCTCGGGTTCTGTATTTAATATTGGAAATACGACGGTGAACGTGACGGCCACCGACGCGAACGGCAATGTTTCGACGGCCACTTTTACGGTCTCGGTCCAATATCCGTTCTCAGGCTTTACGGGCCGCGTTTACAATCCGCCAGCGACAAACTACGCGACCGCCGGAAACACGCTGCCGATGTCGTTTAGCCTGGGCGGCAACAAGGGCCTGAACATCTTCGCCGCGGGCTCGCCATCGTCACAGCAGGTAAGCTGCGCTACCGGAACGCCGGTCGGAGCGGCCACACCGGCGATCGGGAACCTGATGTACTTCGGACAGTACAGCTACTACTGGACGACCGATCCAGCTTGGGGCGGCACTTGCCGGAGGTTCTCGATGACGCTCAACGACGGATCGACCAGAACGCTGAACTTCTGGTTCTACAACACGCCTGGAGTTCCGCCGGTCTTCATAAAACCCGGCCGCACCCGGCTCGATCTGATGATGCCTGTGGATTAAGGGGTCGACACGTTCATCAATGAAAAAAGCCAACCGCCGTCGTCAGGCAGCGGTTGGCTTTTCTTGAAGCGGAAATTATCCCCGGTTCAGATCTCGAGAATATCGATCAGTTCCTGTACCGCACCGGCACTTTTCTGCAGGGCGGCCCGCTCGTCATTTGTCAGGCTGATCTCAATGATCTGCTCGACACCGTTCTTACCCAATTGTACAGGAACGCCGACAAAGAGGTTATTGATGCCGTACTCGCCTTCGAGAAACACGGCGCACGGAAGGATCTTTTTCTTGTCCTTGAGGATAGCTTCAGCCATCTCGACGGCACCGAGACTTGGCGCATAGAATGCCGAGCCGGTCTTCAAAAGCCCGACTATTTCTGCACCGCCGTTTGCGGTGCGGGTGATGATCGCGTCAATCTGATCCTTCGGCAGCAGCTCGGTCACCGGAATTCCGGCGCATGTCGAATACCGCGGCAGCGGGACCATTGTGTCGCCGTGTCCGCCAAGAACGAACGCCGTGACATTTTCAACTGAAACATTTAGGGCCTCCGCGAGGAAGCATCGCATCCGGGCCGAATCGAGCACGCCGGCCATGCCGATCACGCGGTTCTTTGGAAAGCCCGAACGGCGGAACGCAACCTGAGTCATCGCGTCGAGCGGGTTTGATACGACGATAATAAATGCATTCGGCGAATATTTGGCGACCTCGTCCGTGACGGCCCCGACGATCTCGGAGTTTGTCTTGAGCAGGTCATCGCGGCTCATGCCGGGTTTGCGCGGCAGTCCGGCGGTGATGATAACAACGTCTGAATCGGCCGTAGCGTCGTATGAGTTTGCACCGACCAGTTTTACATCAAATCCGTCGATCGGTGCCGCCTGTGCAAGATCAAGTGCCTTGCCCTGCGGCGTGCCTTCAACAATGTCAACGAGCACAACGTCCGCAAGTTCTTTGCTTGCGATCCAATGAGCGGCGGTCGCTCCCACATTTCCGGCGCCGACGACCGTAACCTTATGTCTTCCAGCCATTTCTATACCTTCCTGTAGTTAAATTAAGCGTTGAATAAACCAATATTTT